>CAIZLB010000001.1 GCA_903933735.1 uncultured bacterium
TTAAATAAAAATTTAAAATTTTTAATATTTTTTGTATTCATGTTATTTATTTTAATTGGTTTTTTATTGGATTTCCAGAAAAGACAAGATTTGTATTATCAAAATATCTTTAAAAATTATCAAGATCTTCAAGCTCTACAGGATATTATTGATAAGACAAGTGCTGAAGGTGTATTGGTTTATGATTCAAGTCGAGATAATATTTTGGGAGGTAAAAATATAAGTAAAGTGTATTCTTTAGCATCTCTGACCAAGATGGTCACTGCTTTTTTGATCTATGAAAAAGATAAAACATTGCTTAGTGATATACGTAACATGTTAAAGAGATCATCCAATGAAGAGGCAGATAGATTGGCTTTTGCATTTTCAGACACAACTTTAGGGCAAGCTAAGTATATGAATGATTTTACTGACAAAAAAGGATTATATTTTAGAAATGTAACAGGTTTGGATACAGATGATTTATTACCAGGAGGCGAGGGAAAGCCTCTTGATTTTATATACTTTATCAGAGATTATTACTTTAAATATCCAGAATTATTTGACGAGACTATACAAGAAAAAGATAATACAAATACTATAGTTAAAAATCTAAATTTCCTGACAGCCAGTAAAACTGGCTTCACAAATATTTCAGGTGGTAATCTTTTTGTGATAGTTCAGAAGGGTTTAGGTCGAGATATCTTTATTTTAGTTTTAAATTCAACAGAGAAAAACAGGTTTGTCGATGTTCAAAACATAGCTAATTTTTTGCTACAATCAAGTATATGATACTATCTGCTCTAAAAGTCTTATTACCAACATTGTTGTCATTCATTGTTGGTATATTGATAACACCATATTTAACAAGTTTGATGTACAAATACAAGATGTGGAAGAAAAAGTCTCGTAGTTGTGAAAATACTGATGACATGTCTTTGGATTTTAAAAAGATACATAATCATGAAGGGGAAGTTAATACTCCTCGTGTAGGAGGAATCATAGTCTGGTTATCTATATTGTTGACTATAATCATAACTTTTCTCTTTCAGTTTATAGTTAGAGAATATATAAGTTATGATCATATAATCGCTCACAATATTTTGGACAAGATTAATTTTTTCTCTAGAAATCAAACAGCTTTGATAATAGTAGCTCTGATTGCAGGATCGATATTTGGACTTATAGATGATTTATTACAGATATATGGAAAAGAATTGAAATTAGGAGATGGTATATCACGTAAAACGCGTATATTTTTCGTGCTCTTGATTGCGGGTATAGGTGCCTATTGGTTCTATGTAAAGCTCGGCATGAACACAGTTCATATACCTTTCGGTGGTGATTTGTATCTTGGTTTTGGCTTTATATTTTTATTCTTAATAGTTACTTTAGCAATATTTTCAGGAGGGGTTATTGATGGTATTGATGGCTTAGCTGCGGGTGTTATGATACCAGCTTTCATGGCTTACACTTTGATAGCATTTTCTAATAATCAATACGACTTAGCTGCTTTGGGAGGTGCTATAATTGGAGGTTTATTGGCATTTTTGTGGTTTAATATACCCCCGGCCAGATTTTATCTCGGTGAGACAGGTATGCTTGGTTTGACTATAGTTTTATCGATGTTCGCTTTTTTGACAAATGAAGTCATAGCCTTAGCCATCATAGGATTACCACTTCTTGTAACATCGGCGTCATCTTCAATACAAATGTTCTCTAAAAAATATTTTAAAAGAAAGATCTTTAGGATAGCGCCGCTACACCATCATTTCCAGGCCATAGGTTGGTCATCACCACGTGTTACTATGAGATATTGGATTATATCCATTATTTGCTCTGTGACTGGTATAATAGTTGCTTTACTTGGTTAAAATTAAGATTTGATCAAAATAATAAATAAAAAATGTTGAACTTTCTAAAAAAAATAAATAAAAATAAAGTAAAAAAATCAAAAACTTTATCAAAAATTGAATCAGGTATAGATAAACCTTTTCTAATTATTACTTTTATGTTGGTTATAACAGGGCTCATTATATTTTCATCGGCTATTATTATGTTGATCGGTACAGCCAAATACGATACCGTTAGATTCAATCAATATGGATTAGGTTTTGTAGGTGGTCTTATTTTGATGTATATATGCTATAGAATACCTATGTCTTTTTGGAGAAAAAGTTCTTTTTATATCTATATTATAGGTGTTGTGTTGATGATCATGGTTTTTATACCAGGTGTTGGCGTTTTTGTTGGAGGAGCTAGACGTTGGGTTGAGATATTTGGTTTTAGGTTTCAACCTGCTGAGATATATAAGATTGGTGTTGTTTTGTATATGGCTATGTGGCTGATGAGAGATTTTGGTAAAGGATTAGATATGAAGAAAAATTTCTTTGTCAGAACTATACCACTTATAAGTATCTTAGCTATAAGTGCTATATTGTTTTTATTACAACCTGACACCGACATCTTGATGGTTATATGTTTGTCATTGGTGATTATGTATCTACTCTCGGGTGGTAATTATAGAGATATAATAGCTTTTGGTCTTATTGGCTGTATTATCTTATCTGCTGTTATCTTTTCTCGCCCCTATGTTATGAAGAGAATAGAGATATTCTTAAACCCAAGTCTTGATCCAACCGGTAGCGGTTATCAGTTCCAGCAGTCACTCATCGCCATAGGTTCAGGTGGTATTACAGGTAGAGGTTATGGTCAAAGTATACAAAAGTTTAAATATTTACCAGAACCAACATCGGATTCGATATTTGCTGTTTCATCTGAAGATTTTGGTTTTATAGGTTCGACTTTTTTGATCTTATTATATGTCTTGTTTTTGATTCGTGGATTTAAACTTGCAACAAAATCGTCATCTTATGGGTCACTTGTTATAGTCGGATTGCTATGTCTAATAGTTATACAATCTATGTATAATATGAGTGCAATGCTTGGAATAGTACCATTATCGGGAACACCTCTGATATTTGTAAGTCATGGAGGGACATCACTTTTGATATCACTTATGTCCATAGGGATTATATTATCAGCTTCAAAAGAGAAAAAAGTTGGAGTAAAATAGTCTTCGGTGTATAATTCAATATATTATGAAAATAGTTATAACAGGAGGTGGATCAGGTGGTCATTTTTATCCATTACTTGCCGTGATTGATGCTATAAAAGAAGAATGTCGAGAACAAAAGATTCTCGATCCTGATATATATTATACAGGACCAAATCCATATAATGCTAAGGAGTTATTTGATCGTGATATTAGATTTGTGCGCATACCTGCCGGTAAAAGACGTTTGAATCCAACAGGTATGGCTTTGATAAATAATTTCATAGATATATTTCGTATGGGTTTTGGTATTTGTATTGGGTTTTTTAAAATATTTTCTATATTTCCTGATGTGGTTTTTGCAAAGGGTGGTTTTTCTAGTTTCCCAACACTATTTGCTGCTCGTGTTTTAGGTATACCTGTTATTATTCATGAATCTGATTCAGTTCCTGGTAGGGTGAATATGTGGGCAGGAAAATTTGCTAAAAAGATAGCTATTTCTTTTAAAGAATCAGCTGAATATTTTGACATCAAAAAAACTGCATACACAGGTCAGCCTGTTAGAAGTGAATTGTTGACACCTTTGAAGGTTGGTGCGGTTGAATATTTTAATCTTGATCCAAATCTAAAAACCATATCTGTACTTGGTGGTTCTCAGGGTGCTAAAAAGATCAATGATATGATAATACAGATATTGCCAGAATTAATTAAAAAATATCAAATCATACATCAAACTGGTAAATCAAATTTTGAACTAGTTAAAGGTATGTCCAAATTAACATTGGAGGGTGCTATTAATACAGATAGATATAAACCTGTTGATTATCTAAACATGATGTCACTTCGTATGCTCGGAGGTATATCTGATATCATAATCTCCAGAGCGGGTTCTGGAATATTTGAATTATCAGCCTGGGGAGTTCCTGCGATACTTATTCCTATAACTGATTCACATGGTGACCATCAAAGAAAAAATGCTTTTAATTATTCTCGAAGTGGTTCATGTGAAGTTATAGAAGAGGCAAATCTTTCTGGTCAAATACTCTTAAATGAGATAGAGAGAATATTGAATAATCCAACTATACAAGAAAAGATGAAAGTTAACGCTCAAAAATTTGCAACTCCAAATGCAGCGAAGACTATAGCGCATGAGATATTGAATATTGCCTTGAGTCATGAGATTTAGTGTGGTATATTAAAAATGCTTTGTTCTTTGAGAACGTATAACTCTAGGTAAGAGCTTCTTGTGTTTTTGGGGAACATGTATTCGAAAACAACAAACTGAATTATAGAAAGTAAACAAATACCATGGCTGGTAAACAACAAATCGTCAGTGATAAGAATAGGGTTAGAGTCAGAGGGGTAAAACCGCCCCTCTCGAAAGGAAAAACAAGTTATTTATTATACAGAAACCAAGGACTATTCCTCGGTGATCACCCTGTATCCTGGACTGTTGGTCTGGGGGGTAGTTTTACAGGGTTCCATGTTCCTTTATGGACCAATCCTGATTCAAGGGATGAAAGGATAGGTGAGGTTTTTGAACTTCTCTCTTTGCTTGTTGAGCGAGGGTATGATTATGTCCCTCCTGGGGTTTTGACTGGATTGAAGGACTCTGTATCGACTTCGTTGATTAGAGGTTCAGATGTTTGGTACCTAGGTTCTGACAAATATGATATTGCAATGCCACTTCGCAGAGTCGATGAAGGTTGTCGGAGTTACTACTACTGGGATAGTTCGTCTCTTGATTGGAAATTTTGCCAATTTCGTAATATTCAAAATCTGCGTATTCCTGGCCGAAACATTCTCCTGATAGCACATAATCCTCGTTGCACCTGTAACAATGATGTTGCAGACGAGGAAATCCAACATGAGGATCTGGAAGATTTATTCGCCTGACATACACGGTCTTTTGACCAACTTTCGGCCGGTGTCCCCCCAGGGATGCCGGTTTTTTTTACCCATTTTATCCACAGTATCTGTGGGTTTTTTGTTTTATATGATTTGCAAATGTTTACAAGTGGTATATAATGGTAAGAAGTGGGATAAAGTGTTATGGAATAAAATTATTAAAAATTATGTTTATAGGCGAATTTACACACACGTTGGACGACAAAAAAAGACTTTCGCTTCCATCTAAGTTTCGAAAAGAACTTGGAAAAAAAGTGATAATAACACACGGACTCGACAATTGTCTGTTTATGTTTACTTTGTCACAATGGGATAAGATTGCTGAACAGTTGGGTAATATGTCTTTTGGTAATGCCGATTCTCGTGGTTTCAACAGAATCATGTTAGGTGGCGCCGTTGAAATAGAGATAGACACTGCCGGAAGAATACTTATTCCAGATTTTTTGCGTCAATATGCTGGTGTGAATGTCTCAGATGTTCTGAAAGATAAAGATAATGCAAAACTGGTCTTTACAGGAGTTCATACTCGTATAGAGATATGGGAAGAAAAGAAATGGAAATCATATAAAGAAAAGATTTTAAAACAAGCAGATAGCTTAGCTTCAAAATTAAGCTCCATCGGAGCTATATAATAAAATCAATATGATTAGACATATACCTGTTTTAGCAAAAGAAATATACGAACAAACTGTAATAAGTCATAAAGATAAATTTGATAATTATTATCACCTAGACTGCAATTTTGGCGACGGTGGACATATAGAATATTTCATAGACAATTTACTCCACTTAGATAAATATAAAAAGATTTTTGTTTATGCGCTTGATCTAGATGAAGAAGCTATTACAAGAGGTAAGAATTTTCTTAAAAAATATGATAATAATGAAAATATTTTTATAAATATCATACAGGGAAATTTTGCTGATATCGGTGAACTAATACCCAATATTAAATTCAACAGTATAATATTTGATTTAGGATTAAGTACATATCAATTGTCAGGATCAGGTCGGGGATTTTCATTCAAATATGATGAAAAATTGGATATGAGATTTTCGACTCTAGAGCCAAAGGAAGGGGAGTTAACTGCTTACGATATAGTCAATTTTTGGTCACTTGAAAATATTTGCCTAATACTTCGACAATATGCGGATGAAAAATCAGCTTGGCGTATAGCCAACAAGATAGTAGAGGTTAGAGATATTAAAAAAATAGAAACGTCAGGTCAATTAGCAGACATTATACAGGATCAGGTTTTTGGAGGCAAGAAAAATAAGATTCATCCCGCCACAAAGACATTTCAGGCCATACGTATTGCGGTAAATGCTGAATTACAGGTTTTAGATCAAGGATTGAAATCAGCTTTTGAATCTTTGAAAGAGAACGGTTTTATATCAGTTATTAGTTATCATAGTCTGGAAGATATAATAGTTAAGCAATATTTTAAAAAATTAGAAAAAGAAGGGTTAGGTTCGCGTGTAAACAAAAAAATAATCATACCTACACTAGATGAAATAAAACAGAATCCCAAATCTCGTAGTGCTAAACTTAGAATTTTTAAAAAAAAGAAAAAATAAAATGAAAAACACAAAAAATAAAAAAGCAAGAAAAAATATTTATACATTATCGGCTATGTTTTTGATTGTTGTGTTCAGTTTTTCTTATATTATATGTATATATAAAACAGTTATTTTAGCATCAGATTCGGAGATAAATAATAAAAAAATATCCTCATTATCCTTAAATATTAATCAAAAAGAATTCGACTATATTGGTAAGATATCGAATATAGATTTGGATAAAGCTATAGAATTGGGTTATATAAAGAATCATGAAAATATGGTTGCTTACAGTAATATAAATAATAATAGTGAATTGGCTATAAGATAATGATTACTTTTACAAATAGAATTAGAGTATTATCTTTAATATTTATTTTTGTAGCTTTAGTTTTGATTATAAAATTATATATAGTGCAAGTTATCAATCATGATAATTATTTAAATCTAGGTGATAGGCAATATATTAAAAAAAATTCCAATATCAATGATAGGGGTGATATATTTTTTACAAAAAAAGACGGATCTTATATAGTCGCCGCAACAATGAAAGATGATTATACTTTATATATAAATCCAAAATCTTTTTTTACATTCATAAAATCGACTAAAAATAAAGAGAATAAAACAGGAGATCAGATTTTGATGGATTTGAAAAATAATATCTCTGTCTTATTAAAGTTGGATGAAAAACAAATTTCTGATTTTGATATTAAACTCTTAAAGATTAAAGATAAAAAAGATGATACGTATTTCGAATTGATAAAAGGTTTATCAGAAGATGAACAAGTATTGATTAAGACTTTGAAATTGGATTATGTAGGACTAGGTAAGGAAAAAAAGAGATATTATCCAGGCAATGAATTAGCTTCAAACGTAATAGGTACTATAGGCTTTAAAGGGGATGAATTGGCTGGGCGATATGGTCTGGAAAAACAATATGATAATACTTTGTCTAGAAAAGACAAGGCTTACAGTAATTTTTTTGTAGATATATTTTCTGGGGCTAAAAAAATCATATCAGATAAAGAAGGCATGGAGGGTGACATATATACAACTATAGAGCCTATAGTACAAAAAGAATTGGAAAAAAAGATATTACAGATAAATCAAAAACAAAACTCTGATTTGACTGGAGCTATAATAATGGATCCATATACAGGTGAGATAATATCTATGGCTAAGGTTCCGACTTTTGCTCATGATGATAAAGATTATGATATTGCGAATTATAAAAATGATATGATTGAATCATCTTATGAAATGGGATCGATTATAAAATCTTTAACAATGTCTATGGGTATTGATACAGATAAGGTTCATGCTGATTCAAAATATAATGATGTTGGCTTTATAAAGGTCCGTGATAGAACAATGTGGAATTTCGATAGAAAAGGTAGAGGGGTAATAACTATGCAAACGGCTTTGTCTCAATCTTTGAATACAGGCTTCGTCTATATAGCCAATCTTGTTGGTAATGAAGTTATGACAAAATATTTTAACAGTTTTGGTCTTAGTGAAAAGACTGGTATAGATTTGCCAAATGAATCAGCACCTTTGACTTCAAATCTAAACAAAGGAGACGTTGAGCATGCCACAGTCTCATTTGGTCAAGGTATAGCCATGAGTCCTATAGGTACAATAAGATCTCTAGCGGTTTTAGCAAATGGTGGACATATAGTTAATCCTCATATTGTAAGTAGTATAAAATATGAATTAGGTACAACAAAAGATATAAAGGCTGATTCTTTAGATAAAAAAACACCTTTACTTAAACCAACAACCATCGATGAGATTAAGAGAATGTTGATATACAATGTCGATAATTCACTATTGAATGGTAAAAGAAAAAATCCTAGGTACAATATCGCAGCTAAGACAGGTACTGCTCAGATAGCTTCAGAAAATGGTGGATATATAGACGGTAAAAATATACATACTTTTATAGGGTTTTTTCCAGCCTATAATCCAAAATTCATAATATTTATGTATACCGTTGATCCCAAAACTTCACGTTATGCCTCGGAATCATTGGCTAGCTCATTTCTTGACTTAACAGATTTTTTGATTCAATATTATGAAGTTCCTCCTGATAGATAAACAAAATATTCAAATATATGTTACTATGTCTAGATAATTATAAATTAATAAAAAGTAAATAGAAAAATAAATATATGCATCTTGGTAAAAAAACAAAAATAGTATGTACAATAGGTCCAAAAACCGAAAGTCCAGCACAGATGGAAAGATTATTAAAAGCAGGTATGAATGTTATACGTATGAATTTTTCTCATGGTGATTTTGCAGAACATCAAGGAAAGATAGATGCATATAAAAAAGCTTCAGCTAAAACTGGTTTAAAAGCTGCCTTACTTCAAGACTTATCAGGTCCAAAATTTCGTATAGGTGACTTTTATCAAGAAAGAGTAACATTAAAGGCTGGTGAATACATAACTCTAACATCTGAAAAGATAGAAAAAGGTGATGAAAAAAGAGTGTCTATGAATTACCCAACATTACATGAAGAATTGGTTGTTGGTAATATAGTTTTGGTTGATGATGGAAAGAAAAAATTTGAAGTTGTAGAGATAAAAGGTAAAGAGATAAAATGTAAAATCTTGGTTGGTGGTGATACAAAAGGAAGAAGAAGTGTTAACCTTCCAGGTGCCAATCTAAAGATTAGAGCTCTTACAGATAAAGATAAAAAAGATATAGCTTTCGGTATAAAAAATAAAGTTGATTTTGTAGCATTTTCTTTTGTTAAAACAGCTGATGAAGTTCAGGAGCTTAGAGATATCTTAAATAAAGCAAAATCTCGTGCTCAAATAGTATCAAAAATAGAAACACCGGAATCTATAGAAAATATTGATTCTATTATAGAAGCATCAGATGCTATCATGATTGGACGTGGTGATTTGGCTGTTGAAGCTGGATATGAAGTCGTTCCAGGATATCAAAAGATGATTATAGAAAAATGTAATCACCTAGGAAAACCGGTTATAACTGCTACACAGATGTTGGAGAGTATGATTAAGAATCCTGTACCAACAAGAGCTGAAGTTTCAGATATTGCCAATGCTATATATGACGGTACAGATGCTATAATGCTTTCAGAAGAAACAACTTTAGGTGACTATGCTGTCGAAGCTGTTGAGATGATGACAAAAATAGCAGGGAGAGTTGAAAATGAATTACGTCAAAAATCTGTGATGTTCAATATAGAGGTTAATGAACATAGTATCGGTGAGTCTGTTTGTGAATCAGCTGTATTTACTGCTGACAATATAGGTTCAAAATACATCATAGCTTTAAGTGAATATGGCTATGCTGTTAAGATGCTTTCTCGCTATAAAGGTCAAATACCTCTAATACTCATGACACCAGATCAGGTGACTTTCAATCAATCAAATCTATCATATGGTACATATGCAAGAATAGTTCCAAAGTCAAATAGTTTCGAAGATGCTTGGAAAATAGCTAAAGCTTTGCTTGTTAAAGAGAAGTTGGTTAAAAAAGGTGATAGTTTAGTTGTAGTTTCAGGGGCACCGTTTAAAAAGACTACAGAGTCAAATGTGTTAATAGTGGAAACTATATAAATTTATCTATCTCACTCCGTTTCAGTCCTCGACAGTTTCTCTAGGAGAAACTGTCTGCGAAGAAACTCATTCGATAAATAAATTTATAAGGAAAGGATGATAGGTATTGACCCGTATGTTATAATAGATGGGTGTCAAATACAAAAACATCGATAAAAAAGAATAAATCAATCAAATCACCATATGTTGAATTTCAAAATGGTGATTTGATGTTTATAGAAAATACTACCAACTATAAGAATGATATAGGAAAAGAAGGTGTGTATAAGACCTATCCTCTTCGCGTTAGAGATATGCCTAGTCAAGATAAACCTAGAGAAAAACTTATGGACCTAGGTGTTAAGTCTTTAAGTCTGTCAGAGTTATTATCTGTGGTACTTATGACTGGTACAAAAAAAGAAGATGTTTTATCTATGTCATCTCGCGTTATTAAAGAGTATGGAAAAAGTATTTTTTCAAACCCGGCGATTGATTTGAAAAAGATATCTATTGATATGGATATACCTATAACTAAAGTTTGTCAGATTATTGCCTGTGGTGAACTTGGTAAAAGACTGTTCGATAAAAATATAAACGGCTTAAAAACTATAAGAACAGCTGATGATGTATATGATCACACAAAAGATATGCATGGACTATCAAAAGAACATCTAAGAGGTTTATATCTAGATACTCATAACAAAGTTATACATGATGAAGTTTTGTCTATCGGCACCATAAACAGTAGCATCGTTCATCCTCGTGAAGTCTTTAAACCAGCCATAGAATACGGTGCAGCTGCAGTTATACTTGTTCACAATCACCCCTCAGGAGTATCAACTCCAAGTGAGTCTGATAAAACTATCACAGAGCAGATTATTCAAGCTGGTCGTGTTCTAGGTATAGCCTTGATGGATCATGTTGTGGTTACTCGTGATGGATTTACTAGTGTACCTGCTGATTATTAATTCATATTATTAAAATAAGATACATAAACATGCAAGGAAAACTCTATATAGTAGCAACACCAATAGGTAATAAAGATGATATAACCATACGAGCAGTCTCTACTCTGACAGAAGTTGACATCATCGCCGCAGAAGACACTAGGATTGCATCTAAACTTTTATCTTTACTTAATATCCCTAAAAAACAGATAGTCTCCATAAACGAATTTGCCACAAAAGAAAATATTGACTATATCATCAGTCTTATCGAGCAAGGTAAGGATATCGCCTATGTTTCAGATGCGGGAACACCTGGTATATCAGATCCTGGAGCAGTACTGGTAACCGCTTGTCGTGAGTTTGGTATAGAAATTGTCCCTATTCCAGGTGTCTCTGCCATATCATGTGCTATGTCTATTGCAGGTATTAGGGAATCTTCTTTTATGTTTTATGGTTTTTTACCTCATAAAAAAGGACGTAAAAAGATTTTAAGCGAGTTATTCTTACTTGAAAAAAATATTATACTCTATGAATCCGTGCATAGATTTATGAAATTATTAGATGATATAGAAAACATAAAAGAGGGTCAAGAGATTGTCGTTGGTCGTGAACTGACAAAGATGTATGAAGATATAAAAGTTGATACCGTAAAAGATATAAAAAAATATTATCAAGACAATATTTCAAAATTAAGAGGAGAGTTTGTTGTAATTATAAGAAATCACAAATAACATCATGTCACAATATATAGATATATTTATAAATTATTTAAATTTGCATGGAGATTTTCTGTCTGCATATTTTCCTATCATTGTCTTTTTTGTAATACTTTTCGAATCAACTCCGATTATTGGTACACTTGTCCCTGGCAATGTTTTTCTATTGTTTTTCGGATTTTCGGCTTTTAGTTTAAATATGAATATATCCTTAACAATTCTAGCTGCTACTTTAGGTGCTGTATTTGGTGATATTTTGGTGTATTTTTTAGGTAGATACGGATCAGATTTCTTACTCCGACATAAGAGATTATTAAAAGAAGCTCATATACATGAAGGACGTAAATTTTTCACCAAGCATGGTGTCAAAAGTATTTTTATAGGTAGATTTGTTGGTCCTATAAGGACTATGATACCTTTGATTGCTGGTACAGTTTCTATGAAGTTATCAACCTTTATCTTTTACGACTTATTGTCTGCATTTTTATGGTCTATACTGTATGTTTCCTTGGGATTTTATTTTGGAAATTATATAAAAGAGATAGAGGGATTTGCTTCAAAGATAGGTATATTATTAACCCTAGTCATTGTAATTTTGTTTGTTTTGTATTATATAAGAAACAAGAAGAATAAGAATAAAAACAATGAGAATTCATAAACCATTTAACTTAAAACACACCCATATACCATGTGGTGATCAACCAAAAGCTATAAAAAGTTTGGTTAAGGGTCTTAGATCTGGTTTAAAAAATCAAACCCTTTTAGGGGCAACCGGTACTGGTAAAACCTTTACTATAGCAAACGTTATAAATCAGGTTCAAAAACCTACTCTAGTTATAGCCCACAATAAAACTTTAGCGGCTCAGCTTGCTCAAGAATTTAAGGAATTTTTCCCAGACAATGAAGTACATTATTTTGTTTCTTATTATGACTATTATCAACCTGAAGCCTATATGTCTCATTCTGACACATATATAGAAAAAGAAGCACAGATAAATGAAGAGATAGATAGACTAAGACATGCCTCAACTCAGGCATTACTCACTCGTAATGATGTCATCATAGTATCGTCGGTGTCTTGTATATATGGCCTAGGTTCTCCTAAAGAATATGAAGAGACCAATTTTATCATAAGAAAAGGTGAGACTTTGAATAGAAATGAGATCTCCAAAAGATTGATACAGATGCAATTTTCAAGAACACTGGCGGATCTGGGTCAAGGGCAGTTTAGACTTATAGGTAATAATATAGAGATCATGCCTATACATGAGAGAATAGTATATAGACTCATCTTTGATATGGATAAGGTTGAGAGAATAGAAAAGATAGATCATATAACTCGAGTTATACAAGATGATGATTTAGATAGCGTATTTATTTTCCCGGCAAAACACTTTATGACGTCCGATAAAGAAAGACTTAGGGCTATAGAGGATATAAAAAAAGAGCTTGATAAGAGATTGAAAGAATTAGAAAAAGAAGATAAACAAGTTGAATATCAAAGACTTAAAAGAAGAACGACTTATGACTTATCTCTCATGAGAGAGGTTGGATACTGTAATGGTATAGAAAATTATTCAAGGCATTTTTCTGGTAAAAAAGCCGGCGAAGCACCTGACACACTCTTGTCTTATTTTCCTGAGGGGTTTTTAACTGTTATTGATGAATCGCATGTAACTATTCCACAGATAGGTGGTATGTATGCCGGTGATGCCTCACGTAAGAAGAATCTTATAGACTTTGGATTTCGTTTACCTTCAGCAGCTGACAATAGACCACTTCGTTTTGAAGAATTCAAAGAACTTATAGATCAAGCTATATTTGTTTCTGCTACTCCTGGAAAATATGAATATGAAAACTGTAAAGAGAAAGATATAATACAGCAGATTATACGTCCAACTGGTCTCATAGATCCAAAACTTGAAGTAAAACCTGTGACATCAGCAGGTGATTATCCAGGTCAGGTTTATGATTTTATAGAAGAGGTGCAAAAAGTTGTTAAAAAAGGTGAAAGAGTTTTAGCTACAACTTTGACAAAACGTATGGCTGAAGATTTGTCGGAATTTTTGAAGGATAAAGGTATCAAGACAAAATATCTGCATAGTGACATAGAGACTATGGAGAGAATACAGATATTAACCGAACTTCGAAAAGGGGAGTTTGATGTTTTGGTTGGTGTGAACCTGCTTCGTGAAGGACTTGATCTGCCAGAGGTTTCTCTTATAGGAATACTCGATGCGGATAAAGAGGGTTTTCTACGTTCACGTACTGCACTTATACAGACTATTGGTCGTGCCGCCCGTAATGTTGATGGTAGAGTTATACTTTATGCAGATAATATGACTGAGTCACTTAAGTATGCGATAGATGAGACAAATAGAAGAAGAAAGATACAGGAGGATTATAATAAGGAAAATAATATAACCCCGATGACTATAAAGAAACATATTCATGATATAACGACTTCTATAGAATCGAAGCATGAGAAAACTGTTAAAAGGATGCTATCTATTGACATAGATCTTGACAATGTAAAGTCGATAAAGAAAAAAGATATAAAGACAATATTGAAGAGAAAAGAAAAAGAGATGGAAGTGGCGGTCCAGGAGTTGGATTTTGAAACAGCGGCGATACTTCGAGATGAGATAAAGGCTATAGGGAAGATGTTGGAAAAATAAAGGTGACATTTATTGTCATTGACCACGTCTGTATTTTTATGTATTATATTTTCTGTTAGATATGGGCAGGTACCTATGTCTAAGCACTGTAAGAAAAACAAAACAATACTGCAAAATTATGTACCGAATCAATAATCGCATCGATAACGGAACCGTTGGAGTTTTAATGTTGGGTCCAGTAAATTCTGGTAGAAAGACTCAGGCTGAAAAATTGGTGTCTGAATATAGAGGTCATCACATTTCTACGTACCAATTGGTTTGTACTCAGATTGATGATATTCCGAGATCGAATGATGGTCTTTCCGATGAGGATGTTTTTTGTTTGACCAAAGAGTATCTTGCTCTTCACATGCCTACAGGTATTGTAGTATTGAACGGCTGGTGCCGTACCAAACATCAGACCGATATGTTGGACAAACTCTTTGTCAAGCCAGAACATCTTATTGCTTTCAGTTTTGATATTCCTCTTACTGTTGCTCAAGAACGAGCAGGGCTTGATGGACGAGTGGGTGACAGTGAGATCAGTAGACGTTTCCGTTTTTGGGAGAGGAATCGTGATGATGTTGATCATAAACTACGGGCGAAAGGTGTCAATGTGGTCGAACTTGATGGTTGCCATGATCCCGAACATATTCACAATTCTGTGAGAGGTGGGGTCGTCAACCATCTGAAAGCTCTAACAGGTTTGGTTGGTGTTCGTGCACCCAGTCGTCATCGCCACCCACACCATGCCTGATTTCCATTGATTTGATTTCTAACTTCCTACACTGGACCGCGCACTCTCACCCGAGGGTGTCGGTCCTTTTTTTATCTCATATTTGTGATATAATATGTATCTTATGAAAAATCCTCCTAAAAAGAGTACGAAAATCCCAGATCTTGACATGATACATGTTAAAGGGGCTAGAACACATAATCTTAAGAATATTGATGTGTCTATTCCTCGTGGAAAGATGACGGTTATCTCGGGATTATCAGGAAGTGGTAAATCATCACTGGCTTTTGACACTATATTTGCTGAAGGGCAAAGACGTTATGTTGAGTCACTTTCATCTTATGCGAGACAATTTTTAAAACAAATGCAAAAACCAGATGTTGATGAGATCACTGGTCTTTCACCTGCAATATCTATAGATCAAAAATCAAGATCAAATAATCCACGTTCAACTGTGGCTACTATAACTGAGATATATGATTATCTTCGTATACTTTATGCTCGTGTTGGCAAGCCTCATTGTTTAACTTGTGAAAGAGAGATAAAAAGATTATCTAAAGAAGAGATTGTTGATACTATACATAACATCGTAAAGTCTATTAAGAAGACAGACCTCAAAGACAAAAAAGAGATTATGGGTGTACACGTTGATTCAGAGATTTTTAAAATATATGCACCTGTGGTTATCGGACGTAAAGGTGAATACTATCAAATGCTTTATGATTATCTAGGTAAAGGTTTTGAAGAAGTTAGAATAGATGGCAAGAAACATAAACTTCGTGAAAAGATAGAGATAACTAAAACTAAAAAACATGATATCGACATATTGATAGATCAATTTTATATATCTGAGATCAATGAGCCATCACAAAGTTTTAAAGAAAGATTGAATGACGCTATAGAAAGGGCTTTAAGAGAGGCTGATGGGTTGCTACGCATATATACAGACAAAGAAGAGCATCTTATATCCTCAAAGTTTATGTGTCCATATGATGGCTTTTCATTCCCTGAAATAGAGCCAAGATTGTTTTCTTTTAACTCACCATATGGCGCCTGTCCCGAGTGTAATGGTTTAGGTACAGACAGTTTTTTTGTAAACCGCGTATGTAAAGTCTGTCTTGGCGCAAGACTCCGACCTGAAGCTTTAAAAGTGTATCTTGGAAATAAAACCAATATCATGGATTTTGTAAATCTGACTATCAATCAGGCTATAGATTATATACTTGATTTAAAATTATCAGATACAGATAAGGCTATATCAGCTGTGATGATAAAAGAGATATTATCTAGACTTGAATTCATGCAAGAAGTTGGTCTTGATTATCTACAGCTTGATCGTAGAGCACATACACTTTCAGGTGGAGAAGCGCAGCGTATAAGACTGGCATCACAACTAGGGTCCGGACTTGTTGGAGCCATGTATGTTTTGGATGAACCAACTATAGGACTTCATCAAAGAGACAATGATAAGCTTATAAAAACTTTGATACAACTTAAAGATATGGGTAATACAGTTATAGTTGTTGAACATGATGAGGATACTATACTTGCATCAGATTATCTCATCGATATAGGTCCAAGAGCGGGGGTTAACGGTGGAAACGTGGTAGTTCAGGGATATCTTGAAAAATTACTTCGTGACCCGATAAAATCTCTGCCAATAAATAAACAACATGCCGACCCTGATTCTTTCACAGGATCTCTAACTTTGGATTATCTTCGCGGAGCTCATGAAATAGAAACTCCAAAGCATAGAAGAATACAAGACAAAGGATCTTTGAAGATTGCTGGAGGTAAAGTTAACAACATCAAAAATCTAAATGTAGAGATACCGCTTGGAAGACTTATATGTGTCACAGGTGTATCAGGTTCAGGTAAATCTTCTTTTGTGTATGAGATCTTGTATAAAAATTTATTAGGTAGACTTGATAGAGAATATAGAACAAGTCAGATATATAACTGTACAACTTTCACAGGTACGGATTATGTCGGACGTACTATCATGATAGATCAATCTCCAATAGGTAGAACTCCACGTTCAAACCCTGCAACATATACAGGAGCTTTTACTCATATAAGAGATTTGTTTGCAGAGACTATAGAAGCCAAGTCACGAGCTTGGGGTCCAGGAAGATTTTCTTTCAATGTGAAAGGTGGACGTTGTGAAAACTGTCAAGGTAATGGTTCTATAGAAGTAGAGATGCATTTCTTGCCAACTGTTTATGTTGAATGTGATGTATGTAATGGAAAAAGATTCATGAAAGAGACTCTTGAAATAATGTATAAAAATAAAAATATACATGACATTTTGAAAATGACTGTCGATGAAGCTGTTGTTTTCTTCGAAGAGATGCCTGCTATATATGACAGAGTTAAAACATTGCAAGAGGTAGGTCTTGGTTATATAGAGCTTGGACAATCGGCTACCACATTATCAGGGGGTGAGGCACAACGTGTTAAGATCTCAGCTGAGCTGTATAAACCTCATGTGCAAAAGACTGTATATATATTAGATGAACCAACTGTTGGTTTGCATTATCATGATGTTAGAAAATTGATAGAGGTATTGCAGATACTGGTCAATCAAGGTAATACTGTAATAGTTATCGAGCATAATATAGACTTGGTTAAATGCGCGGACTACATAATAGATATAGGTCCAGAAGGAGGGGATAAGGGTGGTTCTATAGTGGCGAAAGGTACTCCTGAGGAGGTCGCGAACAATAAAAACAGCCACACTGGACATTATTTGAAAAAAGTCCTATAATAGAGGATATGAGTATAGGAAGTCAAAAACACCACAATATTGAATATTTACAATTATTATTACAATTCATAATACAGATATTTGTTCTATCATTTCTTAAAATATTTTTCAATTTTAAAATAGAAGGGCAAAAACAGGTTATAGAAAAATTGAAAGAATATAAGACGAAAGAAAAAGGTATTCTTTTCGCTCCAAACCATATAAGTGAAATAGATGTTTTGGTTGTTAGATTTGCTTTACCTTTTATCGCTCCTATGATGCCTATGTATTATGTATCCATGACAAAAGATCATTATCAGACAGGAAAATTTGGTTGGAGAAAATATTTTTATGGAGGAACCTTCTTTAAAACTTTAGGGGCATATCCTGCATATATTGGTATGCGTGACTATCAAGCCTCACTTATAAATCATATAGAATTACTTGAAAACGGAAAAGCTATCTGTATATTCCCTGAAGGAAAGATGGGTATGGAAACTTTCAAACCAGGTGAAGCAAAAGGTGGGGTTGGTTTTTTAGCTGAATACACAAAAACAGACATAATACCAGTACAACTTAAAGGTTTGAGAAATATAAATTGGTTTAAAGTTTTTACTTTTAAAAGGCCTACAATAGAAATCAAATACAGGGATATTATATCTATAGATGAAGTTTTGAATACATTAAAAGATGATGAAAGATATAGTGAAGACATAGAGAGATATAAGAAAATTGCATCTATTACTATGGATAAGGTTTGGGAGTAAGTCAATGGCTAAAAATGGTCAAATATAGACTATAATACTCTAATCTATGAGTTATGTATTTTTTGATTTAGATAAAACCCTCATAACTAAAAATAGTTACGAGATAGTCTTAAGTGTTCTTAAAAGAAGGAGAATCATCTCTTTTTTTCGTTTTCTGTATTATAGATTTATCTTGTTTTTTATTTGTAATGTAGATAAAAAGATGAATACATTAGCCAAAGTTTTTAAAGGTGTTGATATACAAAGACTGGATAAGGTCATGAAAGCGTTTATATTTACAGAATTTGATCGTATCAAAAATATCAAAGCTGTTGAGGAGTTAGAAAAACATATAACTCTGGGTAAAAAGATTGTTTTGGTTACAGCATCATTTGAACCTATTGCTAAACATGCTGCATGTTTTTTTCATATACATGATCATATTGCCACTAGGTTGGAGATAAAAAATAGTAAATATACTGGACGTATATTAGGAAAAATAAATTATAAAGATGAAAAAGTTGAGAGATTGAGAAAATATAATTTTAATAATTCTTTTGCTTATAGTGATCACAATTCAGATATACCGCTTCTAAAAAAAGCTACATATAGATACACCGTTAATCCAAATAAAAAGTTGAGAGTTTATGCTAAGAATCATGGTTGGTTTATTTTGGAATAAATGAGTAATATGATAAAATATAATCATATTATGCTGAAATCAAATCTAAAAAACCTCACAACTTTTTTCAGCATACTCATACTTTCAATAATATTTCTCTCACCAACAACCACCCACGCCGACGTACTCCTACCTGGTAACATAAACACCTGTGGAGAGATAGCAATAGGTGGT
This sequence comes from uncultured bacterium, assembly GCA_903933735.1. GTDB lineage: Bacteria > Patescibacteriota > Minisyncoccia > Phycocordibacterales > CAIZLB01 > CAIZLB01. The sequence continues at coordinate 19,482 of CAIZLB010000001.1, forward strand.
ACATACACATTAACAAGTGACATAAGTGGTAATGGTACATCAACATGTTTAACAATATCATCAGACAA
>CAIZLB010000002.1 GCA_903933735.1 uncultured bacterium
TCGACTATTAACCATAGTCTCAAACAAGAACAATCTAGCTACATATATCACATACTCTAAAGACACACAGTCACTTACTCAACTTGTTAAAGTCACGGGAGGTCAAAACCTAATCATCACAGGTCAAACAGGTAACAAACCTCTAAACTACAAAGCTCCAAACAAGTCAGGACGATACATCGTCGATCAAGGTGACAGTATTCCTCTTGTTGTTGAAGTGCTTACCACTGTCAACAAGACTGATGCTAAGAAAGGGGGATTATGGGGTTGGGTTAGGGGGTGGTTTAGATAGATATCATATTTAATAAAATATATGCTAAAATAAACCCTATGAAAAACATCGCAATCAACGGAGCAGGAAGAATAGGTAGAGCCTTTCTTAAACTTGCTATAGACAATAAAGATATAAACATAGTAGCTATCAATGATTTAGCTGATATTGAAAACATCGCTTATCTTATGAAATACGATACTGCATATGGTCAAAGTCATCTTGACATACAGGTTGACAAAGTCGACTCATCTTTCATTATCAATGGGAAAAAAGTTAAATATTTATCAGAAAAAGACCCAGGTGTATTACCTTGGAAGGATTTACAGGTTGACATAGTTTTAGAATCAACTGGCTTATTTACTAGTTATGAAAAAGCATATGCTCATATAACAGCAGGTGCAAAAAGAGTTGTATTATCAGCTCCGGCTAAAGACGAATCAACAGAACAATATAAAGGCGCCACAGTTTTGATGGGTATAAACGAAGAGGTTTTGGATGATAAAACTATACTTGTAACCTCAAATGCATCTTGTACAACCAACGCCTCATCCCCAGTTATAGATATTTTAAATAAAACTATAGGTATAGAAAAAGCATTGTTGAATACAACTCATGCTTACACTGCTAGTCAATCACTTGTAGATGGACCTAACAAGAAGGATTGGAGAGAAGGAAGATCTGCACCAAACAATATGGCTCCATCATCAACCGGTGCTGCTATTGCTGTTGCTAAAGTTATAACTGACCTATCAGGTAAGTTTGATGGTATAGCTGTGCGTGTTCCTGTTGTTACAGGTTCTATTGCTGATATAACTTTTATCTCAAAGAAAAATACTACAAAAGAAGAGGTGAATGGTATATTAGAAAATGCTGCAAAAGAAGAAAAGTGGAATGGAATATTTACAACAACAAAAGAACAATTAGTATCCCACGATATTATCGGTAATCCTCATGCGTCTATTGCTGATCTGTCTATGACAAGAGTTGCAGACGGTAATTTGGTGAAAGTTTTAGCCTGGTATGACAATGAGGGTGGGTATACACATTCATTGTTGAAACATGTTGAGGCAGTTATTAATAAAATGTAATAAATGAAAAAAATTATTAAGATATCATTAATTATGATAATACTGTATATACTGATAGGGATAGTATATGCAAGTAAATGGTCAATTAATTATGATACAAAATTGAATTCGATACCAAATAATATAAAATCCTTTATGATTAACATCGTGACATGGTCAATCTAGATTAAGGTATGTTTATTATTTATTAAAAGGTGTTGTGAATTTTTACCAAAAAGGTCATTTTCTTGCTATAATACATATATGAAAATAGCCATAGCTTCAGATCATGCGGGATTTGAATTAAAAAAATATTTTATACAATTATTAAAAGAATCTGATTCTACTATAGAGATAGTGGATATGGGACCTGACTTATATGACAAAGATGATGATTACCCTGTATATATAAAGAAAGTTGCCGAATATATATCTCAAAATGACAATCCAGAGGAGTATAGGGGTATTATCATAGGTGGTTCAGGTCAAGGTGAAAATATCTGTGCCAACAAATATAAAAATGTTCGCTCTGTTTTAATATATTGTAACGATATGATATCAAATCATAATATGGCTAAAGTTACCCGTCAGCATAATGATGCCAATGTCATATCTTTTGGTGCTAGATTTATAGAACAATGTAATGCTTTTGATGTGTTACAGACTTGGCTTGCGGAGAAATTCACCGGTGACCCCCGTCACGTTAGACGTTTATCAAAATTAGAAAATTAAACATATGAGTATAATACCAGCAATATTGGAATCAAATTATAATGAAATAGAATCAAAAGTGGAATCTATAATAGATGATGCCGAAAAAGTTCACATAGATATATGTGATGGTTTATTGGTTGAAAGAAAAACTTGGCCATATAGTCAATCAAGTAATAATAGAATAGAGGATAATTTTCAGATCAAAAAATTATTAAATGAAGAAATAGGTTTACCAAACTGGGAAAGTATAAATTATGAATTTGATCTTATGATACAAAATCCTGATATGACAAAGGATATATGGGGTCGTATCGGTGCCAATACTCTCATAATACATCCCAAATCTTTTAAGGATGAATCGGGTATACTTGATTTTATCAATGACATGAATTCATACATGATAGACACTATTTTGGCGGTAACTTATGATGAATATTTCGAATACGAAGACATGATCCTTGATTTATTGAAAAGGGAAATCATAAAATCTCTACAAATAATGACTGCAAAAATTATAGGCGCACAAGGACAAAAATTTGATGAAAGGTGTATAGCTCTAATAGAAAAAATAAAAAATGAAAACCCTGAAACTCTTATAAGGGTCGATTGTGGCATAAATGACAAAAATATAAAAAAACTTATTGATATAAATGTTGATGAATTTATTATAGGCTCAGCCATATTTTCCGAGGGAAATGCGAGAGAAAACCTAAATTATTTTCGAGATTTATGTTAATATTAAAATATGATTAAAAAGATTATTGGCCTGATATTGATATTGATTATATTTTTTATTGCCGTAAAATCTGTCAAATTTTTACCCACTTTTACAGATGCTGTTATGGGAAAAAGTCCTTCACCGTTTCAGATTGGAACATCGTATATAGATCAGATTAAGGGTATATATCCTACAGGACAATATAGAGATTACGGTCAATCAAGTGATCAAAAAACTAGTGTCAATATTTTAAGTAAAGCAACTTTGGAAAAGATAGATGGTAAGTTAGTTTTATCTATAGAAAATGCAAAACCGACAAGGTCTGACTTAAATATATGGTTGACCAATAGCGTTGAAATAACAGATAAAACAGAATATATAGATTTTGGACCATTATATGAAAGTCAGGCAGTCAGAAAATATGTTGTAGATATGAAAGGTGGTGACATATCATTTAATGAGTATAATGTTATTATGATATTTGATAAAAATTATAAGATTTATAAAAAAATTATTTTAAAATGATAAATCCAGAAAAAAAAGTTTTTATAAAACAAAAAGCAAAGGAAATACGTATTTCTATAATAGAGATGTTGCTTAAGGCTGGATCCGGTCATACTGCAGGAGCGCTTGGTATGTCTGATATATTTTCTACTTTATATTTTTATGCTATGAAGCATGATGCTAAGAAACCAGATTGGAATGATAGAGATAGATTGGTTTTATCCAACGGCCACATATGTTCAGTACTATACGCTACAGAGGCACATGCAGGATATTTTGATCTGGATAGATTATTAACCCTTCGACAATTTGGATCCATGTTGCAAGGTCATCCTCATCGTGAATTTTTAAAATCAATAGAAACTAGTTCAGGACCACTTGGGTCTGGTTTATCGCAAGCTGTAGGCATGGCTATCGCCTTAAAAAGAGATAGTTTTAAAAATAATTCTTCATACCCTTATGTCTATTGTATAGTCTCTGATGGTGAGCAAAATGAAGGCCAAACATGGGAAGCTATTTTACTAGCACCAAGAGAAAAACTAGATAATCTAATCGTCTTTGTTGATAGAAATTATATACAAATAGGTGGTAACACAGAAAAAGTTTTACCTCTTGATCCTATGGATAAAAAATGGGAAGCTTTTAATTGGCATGTTCAGAATATAGATGGGAATAATGTGTCTGAGATTGTTGATGCTATACACATAGCTAAAGAACATGCCGGCATCCCTTCGGTAATAATAGCCAAAACAATACCAGGTAAAGGAGTATCTTTTATGGAAAATGATTACAAATGGCATGGTAAAGCTCCTAACAAGGAGGAGGCTGAAAAAGCATTATTAGAATTAAAGTCTTTAAGAATATACTAATAGTGTTATTATTATGAATTCAGAATATATATATAAAACAGAAAATTTTGAAGGCCCTCTTGATATCTTATTGAGCTTGATTGAGAAAAGAAAGTTACTCATAAGTCAAATATCTCTTTCAATTATAACTGAAGATTTTATTGAATTCATAAAAGATTTAGATACTCAGGATGAATTTTATTTAAAATATAAAACAGAATTTGTTTCTATTGCTTCAGTATTGCTCTTGATAAAATCAAAATCATTATTACCTAATCTTGAAGTTACAGGTGAGGAAAGTGTGGAAATAGAAGACCTTGAGAGAAGATTGAAGATTCTGGAATTGATGAGAAATTATGGACAAAAGATACAGTCTATATTCAATAAAAAAAACTTATATTTTCAAGGTAATTTTAAGAAAGATATCGTTATTTTTACTCCAAGTCAAGATATAAATTTTGAAAATATCAAAGAATCTATTTTCAAAATTTTAAGTAAGATTCCGAAGATAGAAAAAGAAGATGATAAAGTTAAGATAAGGAAAAATATCAGTATAGAAGAGATGATGGGTAAATTGAGTGATAGGATAAGAGGGGCCTTAAACTTCAAATTCAATAGTTTTTCTGGGTCAACTAGACGAGCCTATAAAACCCCAGAAGAATTCAAAGAACATAAACAGCATGTAGTATTAAGTTTTTTGGCTCTTTTGGAGCTTATAAAACAAAATATGATATTAGCTAAACAAAATGATTTATTTGAAGACATAGATGTAGAAAGCACAAATGTTAATACACCAGAATATGGTAATATATAAGTAATAGATATAAAAAATATGGATACAAACAATATAAATAAAATAGCCCAAAAGATAGAAGCGTATTTGTTCTGGAAAGGTGAGCCTATAACAATAAAAAATATAATAAAAGTTTTTGATATAGATTTGGAGACCGTAAATCAGGCTTTAGAGATATTGAAAGAAAGAGTAAAACAAGATTCAGGTATTGTCTTAATACAATATGATGACATGCTGACTTTGGGAACTCACGTGGATGTGAATGATTTTATAGAGAAAATGATAAAAGATGATTTGCAAAAAGATTTGAGTCCTGTGGCGCTCGAGACTTTAGCTATTATTCTCTATCAAGGTCCGATCAAAAGATCTGAGATAGACTATATAAGAGGTGTAAACTCTCAATTCATATTAAGAAATCTTTTGATTCGTGGACTCATAGTACGCACAGACGATCCTATGGATGAGAGGGCTTTTCTTTATAAACCGTCACTCGAATTATTGGCATTTTTAGGTATAACTGATATAAAACAACTACCGGATTTTGAAGATGTTGTAAACAAATTAGCAAACTTCAAAATTGAAAATAA
>CAIZLB010000003.1 GCA_903933735.1 uncultured bacterium
ATCAATCAGATCAATATAACCTTTTTGTGGACGTATTGCATTGGCACTGACTAGACATAGAGGATTATTTAAGGAAATATTTTCTTTTAAATATCTTTCTTTTGATGGAAATATTGAAGGGGAGTATCCTCTTGGTTGAATTATTATCCTATTTGCTTCAACTTGGTATTGTGTAATCAATAGTCTAGACTGACTTTGTGACGGTGATTGTATTATATATTTGTAACTAAGTATTTTTTCTTCTAGTTTAATATATTCCTCTGGTACTTCCATAAAAGATTGATACTCTCGACCTAGAAGCGTCGGAAATAATATAATCTTTTCAAGGGGTAAATCTGATTCTTCAAAACCCATCAATGTACTCGGATGAAAGAAAACGATTATATCGTATTCGTCAAAAACTTTTTTATCGAAATCTAGGGCAAAATTTTTAGCCTTGTGTATTCTCTGTAAGAAAGGGGATAGTCCTTCACCTTGTTTATATTTGTCCATATTATTGCCACTCATTGAATCCACCGAATAACCCTTTCTTTTAAAAGAATTTATTATCTCTATCACCAACGCAGGACCTCCGTCTTTTACTGATTCTCCATCAGGTGTTCTATGTAATTGTAGAGTTAATACTTTTTTCATGATTTTTCTATACCTCCTTCACCTCATACTTCTTCTCCTCCAACTCTTTCTCACCAACAACTATCACATTTTTTATATTATTCTTCTCCGCCATGTTTATATAATCATTATATTTTCTATTATCATAATTAACACATATATTTTTACCATCATCACGAAGTTTTTTAGCCAAATCATCAGCATAATCTATAACTTTTTTATCATCAGATATTATTCCTATAAGTATATCAACATTGTTTTTATACTCAGGTATAAGATTTCTTGATTCTAGAAAATTAATCATAGGAACATCTCCAATACCAAAACCAATACCTGATATGGAAACATTGTCTTTAACGGTCTCAAACATATCTATAAGATTTTCATAACGACCACCACCAAACAAAGCCCTGTTGTTTTCTGGATCATTATCATATACTTCAAAAACTATACCAGTATAATAATCAAATCCACGAACAATGTCTTGATTGAACTTTACTTCTATATTATCTTTTTTACATTCTGCTATTATATCGTTGATATAACCTAATTCTTTTTTAACTTCCTTTATATCCATCTTATCTATATCAACATAATCTCTGTCTGTTATTTTCTCATATTCTTTTTTAAATTCATCTTTACTTATCTTATCTTTTTTATCTAATAATGATTGATAGGTTTTAGCCTCATTTTCATTAAAATCAAAGTAGTTCTTATAAACAGCATTTAAAAGATTACGTGAGTTTATGTATATAGTAAAATCAGTAGGTTTTGCTTTAAAATTTAAGAGTATTTTATTTATAACTTTTAATATTTCTATGTCGTAAAATTTATCATTTTTAACATTTAAAATATCAACATTAAATTGCCAAAACTCTCGCATACGTCCACGCTGTGGTCTTTCATAACGAAAACAGTTTGGTATGGAATAATATCTAAGAGGGAATGATAACTCTCTTTTTTTAGCCGCTATCATACGAGCAAGGGTAGGGGTCATTTCTGGGCGAAGTGTAACCTCACGATCACCTCTATCGGTAAAAGTATATGTTTGATTGTTTACAATCTCGTCACTGTTTTTAGCTCTATATATTTCAGAATTCTCAAGTACAGAAGCATGATATTCCTCAAAACCAAAAGACTCTACGGTCTTACTCCATATATCAAATATGTATTTTTGCACGAAAACATCACGAGGATAAAAATCTCTAGTTCCTTTATAATTGTCAGTTTTTAACTTTTTCATATATAGAATATAGCATATTTTTGGGGGATAGTTTAGGGAGGGGTTTTAGAATTTCTTCGGGTTTATTTTATCTTGTTTATGCTTTAATTTAGGGATGGAAAATAACATAACAAATCAAATAACAGAAAAATACAATAACTGGAATATAAAAAAGCAGGAAATACAATTTTCTGATATTGAAGAATCATACTTCAAAGAAGGGGATATTTGGTGGTGTTCACTTGGACAAAATATTGGCAATGAGTCTTATGGTAAAGGTAATGATTATCGTCGACCTATTCTGGTGATTCGAAAATTATCAGAAAATTTATGTATAGCATTACCTCTTACTTCAAAACGAAAAACAGGTACTTGGTTTACAGATATTTTATTAGACGGTGAGTCTAGATGCGTTATGTTGTATCAGATTCGAACCTTGAATAGAAAGAGATTTCAAAGAAAAATGGGTGAGGTTGGATTTGAAGATTTTATTCAAGTAAAAGAAAAACTCGAGTGTTTACTCAAGTTTTCTAAAAATCATCACCCGACCGAAGTCGAGATCGAAAGGATTGATGCGACTCTCAACCCTCAAAGGTGAGTTTATTATAGCAAGTGAGGGGAGGGTGTCAAATTTATAAAGTTCAAATCCAGATAATTGGTATTATCTGGAAGTGATATTCATTTTTAGCTTAAGCTTGATGACTTAAGCGTGAGGGATAACCCATAGTATATATATACTATCAGGCGTGATTAAGATGTCAATTTATTTAAATTAAATTTGACTAAATTTTAATATTTTATATACTATAATAGTCAGTTTCGAGATTTTAAAACTTCTCTAAGAGCAGAAAATCGGACCACTGCCACCTTCCTCTAAAGAGGTTGTTGAGATGGGGAGGACGCCGTTCCCCAGAGAAGTTTTAAGTTCTTGAAATAGTTTTGATTAGCAATAAAGCCTGTGACTATAATGTTGCTGGTTTTTTGTTTTTATTTATTGGAAAAAACTTGAGTTTTAATTTATCAAAACTTCCACAAAAATCCATAATTTCTTTAAATATACTTTAACCCCATTATGTTTTAATCTATGTGTGGAAAAAAACATATATCAAAACGACATACATATATTCATAGCTTATCTTATCGAGAAGGCTATTAGCTTAAACGCCTCAGATATACATATAGACCCGAAGGATACACAGGTCTATATTAGAATGAGAATAGCTGGTAACCTTCATGAGAGTGGGTATTTTGATTCTGATCTATTGGATCTTTGTATTGGTAAGATTAAAGTCTCATCAAACCTCAGATCTGATATTCATGATAAAACCCAAGATGGGAGATTTTATTTCATGTCTGAAAAAACAAATGAAAGGGTAGATATACGTGTATCTATAGCGCCAACTTTTTACGGTGAAAACTGTGTTATGAGATTACTTCGTCCTGACAATGACAGGTATAAAAACTTTTTAGAACTCGGTATGACAGATTCTCAGGTAAGGATATATAAAGAATCTTTGAAAAAGACTTCTGGGCTTATTATCGTTGCCGGTCCTACAGGCTCTGGTAAAACTAGTACTTTATATACTACTTTAAAGTATTTAAGTCAGGATAAATACAATAAAAACATAGTGACTATAGAAGACCCTGTTGAATCAGCTATAAAAGGTGTGAGGCAGATTCAGGTTAACAACGATAAAGATTTTGGTTTTAAGGAAGCGTTAAGAGGGATACTCAGACAAGATCCGGACATCATCATGATAGGTGAGATAAGAGATAAAGAAACAGCACTTGCTGCTATACAAACAGCTTTAACAGGACATCTAGTGCTGACAACTATACATGCACCAAACGCAGCTTCTATAATACCTCGTCTCATCGACATGGGCATAGAATCATATCTATTGTCTTCATCTGTATCACTTATCTTAAGTCAAAGACTTATAAGAGTTTTTGATTATGATATAGGTTTATATGGTCATCGTAAGGGAATATTTGAGATAGTACCAGTCGACAATGAGATAAAAGATATGATACATAAGAAAAAAACTCCATATGAGATAGAACAGTACCTCACAGAAACAGGTCATACACTTCTTCGTGACGCCTGTTTAGATATGTATAGTAGACACGTTACCACAGAAGAGGAGATTAATAGAATAACTCTTGATTTAAAACTATGATTAAGATTAAAGATTTACAATATAGATCTCTTTGGTATAAGAAGAACTTTTATTATTTAAAATCCGGACAATCTTTATCTGCTTCAACAAAGATATCTGGAACTTGTATGGAAACAATACAGATACATCAAGAGATTGATAGCGGTTTAAAACTGTCAGATATTTTAGATGGTGAAGATTTTTACAAACATTTTTCTAAAACCGAGATTTCTTTTATAAAAGTTGCGGAGAAAACAGGTAACATAGATAGTGTATTTTTATCACTCAGTCAATTATTGAAAGATCAACATCTGCAAAAACAAAAACTCACAAATGCTTTTATATATCCGATACTTGTTTTGTGCATGACTTTTGGATTACTTTTTTTAATTTTACTTATTATTATTCCAAAGATATCACCACTGTTTAAAGATCTGAAGGATTTACCGATTACTACTAAGCTCATAATCTTTTTAAGTGATCATCTTATCAATCTTTGGTATATAGATATAATATTTTTATTTGTCTTAAGTTTTGTTTATATATATTTTAAAAATA
>CAIZLB010000004.1 GCA_903933735.1 uncultured bacterium
CAGGCGACACAATGTACCTACCTGATCCATTACAAAGGGAAATGCGATGTTAAAAAAGGGTCAAAACCATTTTTACTCCCGATGCGAAGAGCCCTGGCCAAACGTGATCTTAAAGCAATAATCAGATAATAAAAATGTAAAAGCAGAAACACCGTCTTCTAACACTCAATATGACAAAGAATTTGTTACAAGTCTTGTAGGTCTAAATTCCATAGATTTAAACATATCTGTTATAAACTCAAAAACTTATAAAGCTTTGAATTATCCAGATAAACCTTTTGTGATTGATTATCCCATTGATGCAGGTCGTGATAATCCATTTTTACCAATAGGGTCTGATAGTTCTGTCAACCAAGGTGTCAGAGTTCAAGATAGGCAAGCTACGACTACTGGGACTAGTACAGCCTCAAGTACTATAATAGCAACAACAACAAAACCGATATTAAAAAAGTTTTAATATATAAAAATGAGTTATATAAATTTATTAATAAAAAATAATATCATAGATCAAGATACTGCTAATGTTTTGGAGCAAAAGGCTATAGATACAAATCAGTCACTTGATTCTGTTCTACGTGATCAGGGTTTTAAAAGTGTTGACATCTTAAAAGCTAAGGCAGAGTACATGAGTATGGAACCTTATTATATAGGGGATAACAACATACCTTTTGAGATTTTGAATTATATTCCAGAAGATTCAGCTCGTCATTATAAGATAATACCGATCAGTATATCAAACGGAGTCCTGAATGTTGGAATATATGACCCAGACAATATACAGGCTATAGATGCTTTAAATTTCATATCATCTAAAAATAATATAACTTATAAATTATTTTTGATATCGGAAGAAGATTTTAATAGATCTTTAGGAATGTATAAAGGTTTGACAGGAGAAGTTCATGAGGCTTTAAGCAATTTTGAAAAAGAATTTGGAGATTTTGATGATGATTTGGATAAAACTATTATCAAGAATCCAGATGCATCAAAACCCGAAACACATATCATAGAAGATGCTCCTGTAAAAAAGATAGTAGCAACTATTATACGATATGCTATAGAGGGAGGTGTCTCAGATATACATATAGAACCATTAAAAGATAGAGTCCGTGTTCGTTATCGTATTGATGGTATTTTGAACACTAGTATAGAATTACCTAAAAATGTTATAGAGGCTTTGGTTGCTCGTATAAAAATACTTTCAGAGATGAAACTTGATGAGAAAAGAAAACCTCAAGATGGACGTTTCTCTGCACGTGCTGACGGTAGAAAGATAGATTTTCGTGTTTCCACTTTTCCAACATATTTTGGTGAAAAAGTTGTGATGAGAATATTGGACCAAGACAAAGGCGTTCAAAAGCTTGATACTTTAGATCTGCAACCTGATCAATTGGATATGTTAAAGAGGGCTTTGGAAAAACCTCATGGTTTAATATTAATCTCAGGTCCAACAGGTTCTGGTAAGACTACAACACTCTACTCTATGCTTATGCAATTGGATCGTGAATCCCAAAATGTTTTATCTCTAGAAGATCCTATCGAATATAATATGGATGGAATAAGTCAATCACAGGTTCACGCAGAGATAGGATATACTTTTGCATCAGGACTTCGTACTACATTACGTCAAGACCCAGATATAATCATGGTGGGAGAGATACGTGATAAGGAAACAGCAGAGTTGGCTATACAAGCTGCTCTTACAGGTCACTTAGTTCTATCAACTATACACACCAACACTGCTATAGGTATAGTTCCTCGTCTTATAGATATGGGTATAGATCCTTATCTGATTGCCCCAACGCTTATACTAGGTATGGCCCAAAGACTTGTTGGTAAAGCCAATGTAGATGCTACAGAAGTTGTTGAGGTTAGTGAAAGTATAAAGACTATGATTAATCATCAGTTTCTTGATTTGCCAGATCAATATAAGAAAAATATTCCCGAGATTAAAGATATAAGGATAATAAAGCCGACGCCAGAATGCCCAAGAGGTATAAAAGGTAGAATGGCTGTATTTGAGATGTATGAGATGGATAGGAAACTGGAATCAATAATATTGTCTAAGCCAACAGACAATCAAATTTATGAATATGTTAGAAAAGAAAAAGGTATGATAACTATGAAAGAAGATGCTATAATTAAAGCACTTCAGAAAAATATTCCTTTTGAGGAAGTAAATAATCTATAAAATAATTCAAAAATAAAAAATATGAAAGAAATAAAGGATATAAAAGTAATGATAATTGATGATGATACTTTTATTTTAAACATGTATAAAATAAAATTCACCAAAGAAGGATTTAATCCAACTTTGGCAACAAATGGACAAGAGGCCTTGGATATTATACATGGTGGATTCGTACCTGATGTTGTATTTGTTGATCTTATTATGCCTATCATGGGAGGTATGGAATTTTTAGAAAATATCAGAAAGGAAAATCTCATCCCAAATACACCTATAATGGTTTTGACAAATCAAAGTCAAGTATCAGATATAGATACAGCTAAAAATCTCGGGGTAAAATCATATATAGTTAAAGCTACAACAATTCCATCAGAGATAGTCGATGAAGTAAAAAAACTTTTTAATCTAAATTAAATATAAATAATAAAACAACCATGAACTATGAACAAGAATTAGATAAATTATTGGATGCTGTCATAAATGAATCTGGTTCAGATCTTCATTTATCAGAAGGTAGATATCCAACAATGAGAACTTCGGGACAACTCATACCTATAGTTAGTTCTAAGATATTAACTCATGAAGATATAAAAGAATTTGTTAACTTGATGACTGTAAAATCGGGTAAAAGAGATTTTGAAACGACGACTCATGAATTAGATTTTTCTTATAAATATAAAGATGTCGCTCGTTTCCGAGGAAATGCATATCATCAACAAGGGTCTTTATCTGTATCCTTACGTCTTATACCAAAAACCATTAGAACTATAAGTGAACTTTTACTACCTGTAGAGCTAGAACAGTTTGCTCACAAGAAACAGGGATTTTTCTTAGTTGTTGGTCCAGTTGGTCAGGGAAAAAGTACAACCTTAGCCGCTATTATAGAATCAATAAATCAAGAGAGAGCAGAACATATTATTACTATAGAAGATCCAACCGAATATGTTTATGAACAAAAAAAATCTATCATAGATCAAAGAGAGGTTGGTATAGATACTGAATCATTTGAATCAGGTTTGGTTTCGGCACTTAGACAAGATGTAAATGTCATCTTAGTAGGTGAGATGAGAAATAGGGAAACTATGGCAGCAGCTGTAACTGCAGCTGAAACTGGACACTTAGTTTTATCAACTCTTCATACAAACAATGCGGCTCAAACTGTGGATCGTATTATAGATAGTTTTCCTGCAAATCAACAGGATCAGATTCGTATGCAACTCTCAAATGCTTTGGCCGGTGTTTTGTCACAAAGATTGGTTCCAAGAATATCTGGTGGTTTGATACCTGTATTTGAACTTATGATAACCAACAATGCTATACAAAATCTTATACGTGAAAAAAGAACACATGAGATCAACACTGTTATAGAGACTGGTTCACAAGACGGTATGATAGATATGAATAGATGTTTAGCTGAGTTAGTTCAAAGAGGTGAGATAACTCTTGAGAATGCATATGCACAATCTTTGAATCCAAAGATGTTACAGAAGTTGGTGTAAGTTTGGAGAAAATGCTTTCAAACACTGCAAAAAATGATATAATTAATATATGATTTTCTCATATAAAGCTGTCGATGAAAAAAATATACCAGTCAGTGGTACTATAGATACTACCAATGAAGAATTAGCAATCAGTTCTTTGCAGAAAAGAGGGTACACGATATTATCTATATCACTTTCAGGTGAGGGTAAGAGTATCTTTGATAAGAGCTTCAGTCTTTTTGGCGGTATAAAAAACAAAGATGTTGTCATCTTGTCAAAACAGATGTCAACATTATTCAATGCTCAAGTTTCGGCACTTCGTATATTTCAACTTTTGTCGGCCGAGATGGAAAAACCTGCACTTCGAAAAGTTTTGATTGAGATATCTGATGATATACAAACAGGATCATCTATCTCTTTGGCTTTATCAAAATATCCAAAGGTTTTTAATAACTTTTATGTAAACATGGTAAAGGCTGGTGAAGAATCTGGTAAACTAGATCAGACTTTTGAATACTTGGCTGAATACATGGAGAGGAATTATGAAGTGTCATCAAAAGTTAAAAATGCTTTGATATATCCAGCTTTTGTTATCACAACTTTCTTGGCAGTTATGATTTTGATGTTGGTGGTTGTCATACCTAAAATATCTTCAATCATTATAGATTCAGGACAGGAGATACCTATATATACAAAGATTGTTATCGGGGCCAGTAACTTCTTGGTAAACTTCGGACCATTATTTTTAGCTATTGTTGCAGTGGGAGGTTTCTTATTTGTTCGGTATTTATTATCTAGTCAAGGTAAGGTATTTTTATCAAATATGAAATTACGCATACCTTATATTTCAAACCTCTATAAAAAGTTGTATCTATCACGTATATCAGATAACTTAAATACCATGCTAACTTCCGGTATTCCTATGATAAAATCATTAGAATTAACATCATCTGTTGTAGATAATAGTATATACGAAGATATGATGAAGCAGGTTATAGAAGATGTAAAATCAGGTTTTCCACTATCTGATTCTTTCGGTAAACATCCTCAGATTCCAGGTATACTTGTTGCAATGACTCGTGTTGGAGAAGAGACTGGTCAGGTTGGAGACATGCTTAAGACTTTGGCAAGATTTTATCAAAAGGAAGTTATGAATGCTGTTGATACATTGGTTGATCTTATAGAACCGATGATGATAGTTTTACTAGGTCTCGGTGTCGGATTTTTATTAGCTTCAGTTTTGATCCCTATATACAATATATCTTCAAGTATATAAAATTAAAATACATGAAAACTAATATTATAAAAAATAATCAAAAAGGATTCACATTGGCAGAATTGATTATTGTTGTAGCAATAATAGCTATCATAAGTGTCATATCTATGTTTAATAGTGCCAAGCTGAATAGTTCTATTTTGCTTTCAAACACTGCTTATGAAATAGGTCTTATTATAAGAGATGCTCAGATATCAGGTCTGGGTGTTAAGGTTATATCAAGTAGTGGTAATGCAACAACTTCAAATCAGGGTATATTTTTTGATATATCTACACCAGAGAAGATTATATTTTTTGCAGATCTAAACAAAAATGATAAATATGATGTTGGTATAGGTGAAGAATGGCAGGTTTATAATATAGAGAATAAGAGAGCGGGGAAAATACTCAGTATCTGTAAGATAGGTCCTAATAATACTATCTGCAAACCTATATCAAACGGTGGTGATATCACTAACCTACAGAATCTAAATGTTATTTTCAAGCGTCCTAATCCAGAATCTTACTTCTATTACAATGATGGTAATAATAAAGAGTATTCGGGATCTGTGGTTATCAACATAGGTTTTGATCCAGGAGACTGCAGATCTATTCTGATTTATAAAACAGGGGCTGTACAAATAGATAGAAGTTTTTGTCCTGCGATAATATAATTATAAAATTACAAACATGAATTTAATAAAAATCAAAAAAAATAAATATATAGACAGTGCGGGGTTTACTTTGGTCGAGACCTTGGTTTCGCTTGCACTATTCTCAATAGTCATGGTTATATCAGGTGGGGTTATATTGAGTGTTATAAATTCTAATAGAAAAAATCAAGCCATCGCATCTGTTGTCAGTAATCTAAATTATTCTCTGGATAGTATGATTCGTGATATTAAGACGGGATACTTATATAAATGTGGGACTTATAACGGTTCCATGACTATAGATGCTCTAAAATCTGATATAAATATCGCCGCTAACGAGTGTACAGATACTAAGACTATAATCTTAGTATCCACAATAACAGGAACTGATGTTGTCGTAAAGTATGAATTCAAAAATCCAGTAGGCTCGAATGGTTATATAGAGAAAACTGTTTATCCTCCAGGAGTTGCTAATACGTATAATATTACTGATAAAAATAATGTGAATATAAAATCCGTTAATTTTATGATAAAAAATCCTGATTCTTTAGATTGCCATCCTGATTGTCACAGTGCATACGGTCAGCCATCAGTTTTTGTTACCATAAAGGGATTGTCTGGTAGTGAGCTGGTCGATGCCTCACGTTTTTATGTGCAAACATTTATTTCACAAAGACTTATAAATACTACAAATTTTAAAAATTAAATATTAATTATATGAATATATCTAAAATTAAAAAGCGACAACAAGGTTTTACTCTACTTGAGACATTGGTAGCTATATTTATACTGACTTTAGCTATAACAGGTCCTATATATATAGCTTCATTTTCTCTACGTAATACAATAGATAGTCGTGATAATATATCTGCACAATATCTTGCTGAAGAGGCGATAGAGGCTATAAGGAATGAAAGAGACAGGAGATCCTTACAATTTGAAATACATTGGTTAAGTGATAATAATTCATCAATATTCGGTAACAATATAAATTGTTTTAATGGTGTAGGATTGTCAGATAACAGATGTGTTATGAAGAAAGATAATTCAAGTTATAAATACATATTCGAACAATGTCCTCTAGGAGGGGATTGTCCCAGTATAAGCTTTTCTCCAGAAGGTAATATATTTTATGGTGATAAGGATTTACCAAGTAATTCAAAGTTTACAAGAGAAATCTATATTGAAAAAGGATTTAATGATACTTCGGGAAGTGATATACCAGATAGAGAGGCTAAAGTTGTTGTGAATATAAAATGGAAAAATAGAGGTCAGAATAAAATATACACTCTAAAAGAAAATTTATATAATA
>CAIZLB010000005.1 GCA_903933735.1 uncultured bacterium
ACCAGGGTTATATGATGTAAATGATGTGCTTACACCAGAAGCGTGTATGTTTTGATCACCTCCCCATAGATATGAGTAGTTTCCTATACCACCAGTAGCATAAGCAGTGGCGGTTACAGTTTGACCAACTCTAGGGTTGGCAGGAACTATCTCACAATAACCATTTAAGGTTTGATGGTTTGGATTATAAACAACAGCATTACCTGATGGGGTTGTATAAACATAAACATTATTGTTGTTAACATTTGTGTTATTACTTGTATTTGTTGCTGTTGCAGTAGCTGTGGCATTTGCACCACTTGTGCTTGTATTATTTACATAGTTTGAACTTGGTATTGAAGAACCACCATATGATGACCCATAATAACCTCCTCCATATGATGGAGTTGTATATGATGGGGTATAATAGTTTGGTGTGTTTGATGATCCGTAATAACCTCCTCCGTATGATGGTGTGTATGAAGGTGTGTATGAAGGTGTTGTGTATGATGGGGTATAGTAGTTATTATACGACGGTGTTGTATATGTATAGTTTGGAGTATATTCGTAAGAATATGTAGGAGTATTACCACCCCAATCAGACCATCCCGAACCAGAATCCCATGAATCAGAACCAAAAGATCCTGATGTACCAGCTGAAACCATAGCAGGTATAGTAAATATCGCTATAATTAAGGCTGTTTTTGTAATTGTGTTGTATATTTTTAACATAGTATATATATTATATCATATCTGATAACTTTGTCAAGGATTTTTAATAAGAAAAACAACCCTTCCTCGATGAGGTTGGGTTGATTCGTATAGGGTTTTAACGTACCTATATCATTACGTTTTGGAGATTTTACTTCTCCCAGACCACCTTTACAGGGGTTCCGATGGAGGTAAGTTTATAAAGCTCCCTCCCAACAGGTTCTGAAACACGGATACAGCCACCGGAGGTGGAGGACAGGTCGCCACAGTGGATCCATATTCCCCTGGAGGCATCCAGGAGTAGAGCTTTTGGCATTCTAGCCCCTACAAAACCCTTGGTTCCAGGAGTTCCTTGTCCAATCTCTGTAGAAACACGAACCTCCTTTTTATCAAGGATTTTGTAATCACCCTCTATGATCTGGGAGTTTTCACCCTCTCTCTTATCGGCTGACTGACAACGAGTATAACCCACGATCCAACCCTGTGAAATAAGGGTTATTTTCCCCTTACCGGAAGCTTCCATGGTGATAACCAAGGACTCAACCTTGGTTCCACCGACGATAAACGTTGAACCGGAAGCGATGGCTTTATCGACCAGATCTAGGGTAACTTTCCATAAGAACTCGGCAGATGTCACCTGATCAACCTTCAGCTGAAGATCAAACGGTGACACCTTGCCCCAGTTTTCCTGGAGTACCTTAACCACCGCCTCTTTGGAATAGTCCTTTCCAGACCACCCCCATTCGACCTCATGGCCATTGAATGTAGAGATCTGGGTTGGCCCGGCATATGGTCGGGATGGTGGTTCCTGGGCGGAGATAGTAGAGGCTAAAGACAATAGAACTAACAGTGTTTTTTTCATAATTTTGTTGAATGTTTGACTTATATATAATATCATAACCAAACGATAAAGTCAACAACAATAAATCCTATAAACATCAAAATACCCTTATTATATAAGAATAAAGCCACCATACAGCGTACGGTGGCAGTTGATTTTTACCAGGTGTTTTCTCACCTCAAGTTCCTACTGGAACCTGGCCCGGATATTCGCCGGGACTTGATCCGGCCTCACGGTGATCGTCTTGACCTTTTGATCCGGCTCGTCGATCCAGCGGGCCCGGCACGGAAACCCGAACTTTCGGGTCAACTCGGCCTCGGTCGGGGTCCGACCCGTCTTTTCGTAGATTCCAGCGGCGTATTTGGCTACCTTATCACGATTGGACAGGTCTACCCCTTTAACCTGGGCCTCCATGTGGCCCGTCCGGATCTGGGTGACATTCACCGAGCTAAGCCGGCGTTGAGGCTGTGCCTGAGCCGTCCCCGACTGACGCACCGACCCTTGCCCGATTTCTTGGAATTGAGGGGTTTGGTAGGGCTGTTGCTCACTCTGTTTGTTCCGGTAAATTGGAACGATGCAGGATGAGGAAACAAGGGCGATGACGGAAACGATGAACAGTTGGATTGCTTTCATGGTGGTAGTGGTTGGTTGTTTTGGTTTCTTACCCCTATATATTAACATAATACAACCTAAAAGTCAAGCAACAGCGGTAAATCAATACACAGCAAAAAACATAAAAAACCACCCCTACCCCTAGCACAAAAGACTATAAACATTTACAATACAAACATGACAATAATCTTTGATGAAGATAAAAAAAATCAACAACTCAAACAAATGAAGATAGAGGAGGATGAAAGATTAATGATGATGCTTTCAGACCGTTATTCTATACCATATATAAACCTTTCCTCTGTATCTATAAACACTGATGCTCTTCGATTACTCGACCAAGAAGAAGCAAAAAAATCAGAGTGTGTAATCTTTGATATTATTGGTAAAAAAATACACCTAGCTATATACAACCCTTCAAACCCAAACATTGAAGCAACTGTTGATGGTTTAAAAAGAAAAGGTTATGAAGTTATATTTCACATGACATCTATGTATGGTATAGAAAAAGCTCTAAATCTATACAAAGATTTATCTTTTGCTGTTGAAACAGAAGCGGGTTCTTTGGATATATCAAATGATGAGATAGAAGACTTGGTTGAAAAAACCGAAAGTCTTGATGATATCAAAATTTTTATATCAGAAGCATTACAAGAAAAAAAGAGTCATAAACTTTCAAAACTTTTAGCTGTTATCATGGCAGGAGGACTTGCGACAAAAGCATCTGATATACACATAGAGGCTGAGGAATCATATTCAAAACTAAGATATAGAATAGATGGTGTACTTATAGAGGCCAGCCAGTTTGATCTTGAAACATACCATTCCTTACTTTCTCGTTTAAAACTTTTATCAGGATTAAAATTAAATGTTAAAGAAAATGCACAAGATGGAAGGTTTACTATAAAAATATATACGACCGACATAGAAATACGTACTTCAACAATACCAGGTTCATACGGTGAATCTATTGTTATGCGTATACTGAATCCAAAATCAATATCATCTGGACTTGAAGATCTTGGTATGACTAAAAAACTATATAATGTTGTTATGAAAGAAATAAATAGACCAAACGGTATGATATTGCTTACTGGTCCAACAGGGTCAGGAAAGACTACCACACTGTATGCGTTTCTTAAAAAAACAATGACTCCTGAGTTTAAAATTATTACAATAGAAGATCCTGTTGAATATCATCTACCTGGTGTAGTTCAAACTCAAGTTGATGAACATAAAGGCTATACTTTTGCTGAAGGCTTAAGATCCATATTGAGACAAGATCCTGATATTATATTGGTTGGAGAAATACGTGATAGTGAAACAGCCTCAACAGCAATACAGGCATCACTTACAGGACATTTGGTATTTTCAACACTACACACCAATAACGCCGCTGGTACTTTTATAAGACTTATAGATCTTGGCGCTGATCCAAAGACACTTACATCATCCCTTCATCTTGCTATAGCCCAAAGACTTATAAGAACACTTTGTCCAGCATGTAAAAAACTTGTTGATATAGATGCAAAACAAACAAAAATAATACAAGATACAATGGACTCACTTGAAGGTTATGAAGAGAAAGACGAAATAAAAGAAATACCAAAACAACTTTATCAAGCAGTTGGGTGTAAAGAATGTAACAACACTGGATATAAAGGTCGTATAGGTGTTCATGAAGGAATATTATCAAATGAAAAAATAGAAAATATAATAGCAACTAATCCAAGTGAAAGAGAAATAAAAGAAGCGGCCTTAGATCAAAAACTTATAGACATGAAGCAAGATGGTATTATAAAAATAATAAATGGAATAACAACCATTGACGAATTAGAAAGGGTTGTTGATATATATTAAAAAAAATTATTAGTCAATTGACTAATAGATCAATAAAACATATTATAAAAAAAGAATAGCTCCTTAAATCTCCAAGCAAAACTTTTTTCGTTAAGAAAAAAGCTCAATGTATTTTCAAGGATAGTTCCAGGAATATAGCAAGCTATACACCAAAACGTCCTCTAACTTACACCAAAAAACCCAGGGGGTTTATTGCTTGGAGACTTAAACAGCTATTAAACATCTTTATCAATCTTATCAACTAACTAAAATAAGTATAGCATATTGCTATCACCATGTCAAGCGACCTAAACATTAACAAAAATAAGGCTCCTGAGGATAAGGTTTTGGATCAAACTCTTAGACCATCGTCTTTTGATGAGTATATAGGACAAGAGAATATTAAAAACAACCTAAGTATTTTATTGAAAGCGGCAAAAGGCCGTAATCACTCACCTGAACATATACTTTTCTATGGATCACCAGGTCTAGGAAAGACAACTTTGGCATATCTTGTGGCCAAAGAATTAGGATCACAGATGAAAGTAACATCAGGACCAGCTATTGAAAGAGTTGGTGACCTTGCTTCTATACTCACAAATCTATCACCTGGTGATATTTTATTTATCGATGAGATACATAGACTCAACAAAGCTGTTGAGGAGATACTTTATCCAGCAATGGAGTCAGGTCAGATGGATATAATAGTCGGTAAAGGACCTTCTGCACGTACTATACAATTAGACTTACCGCCTTTCACCCTTATCGCTGCAACAACAAGAGTAGCAATGATATCATCCCCTCTTCGTTCACGTTTTTCCGGTGGTGTTTTTAAACTTGAATTTTATACAGACCAAGAAATACAATTTATAGTAGAGAGATCATCAAAAATACTTAATATTCGTTTAGATAAAAATGCTGCAAAATATATAGCGGAGAGAAGTAGAAAAACCCCAAGAACAGCCAATTATCTTTTAAAGAGATGTCGCGATCTTGCTCAAATATATGAAAAGGATTTAGACGAAGATGTTGTTATGGAAGCTTTAAATATGATAGGTACAGACAGGGCTGGTTTAAACAAATCAGATATAGATCTACTTGAAACTATTATTAAAAAATATCATGGTGGACCTGTCGGCTTATCAACTATAGCCGCCTCACTTTCTGAAGATGAGGCTACTATAGAAGATTTTAATGAACCTTATCTTATACAACTTGGTTTTTTAGATAGAACATCCCGTGGTAGAGTTGTTACAGAATTAGCATATAATCATTTAAATATACCTTATATAAAAAATGAGCATTAATAAAGAAAAAATAATACTTTCTATAGATCCGGGTTATGAGAGACTTGGGGTATGTATTTTAAAAAAAAATTTTGTAACAAAAAAAATAGATATTTTACACTCAGAATGTTTTAAAACATCAAAAGAGCTCGATTTTCAAGATAGATTGTTGAATATAGGTTTATATATAGAAAAAATAATTAGAAAATACAAACCAGAAAATCTAGCTATAGA
>CAIZLB010000006.1 GCA_903933735.1 uncultured bacterium
ATAAAGCTAAAGTGTTGATAATGCTTGACACATAAAATAATCTATGTATAATAAACGTCACGAACACAGAACATTAAAACAAATATATGAGAATCCAATTAATCGAAAGTGATAGTGCGGTATCCGATCATCAAAAAGAACTCTATCTTGTGGAGCTTGATAATGGTAAAAGGATTGAGGTCTTGTACACTAGTAGCTCTTTTGACGGACATAATACATGGAGCCCTGAAAATCCTAATGACGGTTCATATCACTCTGAATCTGCCGAGATTGTGAAGGAAGATTCGGAAAGGGAATTTGGCTTTGAGTTACCAACCATTGCTGAAAGACTTTTAGATCTATATGAGTCGTCGGGTAAAAAGAAAGTAAGCTGCACGGAAGCACCTCTAGGGACTAAGAAAAAGTGGGAGGAAGCATGAGTCTGATACCTGGGTTGTGAGTTATCCCTTAAAAACTCTCGCTGTTGCGAAGTGTGTACTTCGCCTGATGAGTTCAAAAGAACGAAACAGAAAAAGTAATTTTAAAAAAGTTTGCTTCATGCAATTTGTAAATAAATCTTTGTTTATAGATTGCATGAACGCAAACACCATTATGTCAGTCCTCAGGTATCTTTTTGGCACAGCAAATCGTGCTGGCACTACCGTCTTATGTGCGTTAGTGTTGTGGGGTATAATCGACCCCACTTCGGTGCGATCATTTATCGCATTATGTTGGAATAACTTCTGGGAGGCTTTCGAGCCCCTATTGTATATGCTTCTACAATTTGCCATCATGGTAGGAGCTCTGGTATTTATATCCAGAAAGGTTTTTGGTGGCAGTAGACAAAGAAGGTAGTACTTCTTCAAAAGTGAGAAAACACTTTGGAACCCAAAAAACCGGATTTGTTAAATCCGAATCTGTCCGAGAGTGAGTGCTCTCGCTGATGAGTTCAAAAGAACGAAACAGAAAGTTATTCATAGTTAAAAATATCTTATACTATATTAGGATTTTTCTAACTATGAATAACAACACCATGAATATTAAAACAGCGTATCGTTTGTTCGTCTCCAATGTTGAAGAGATAGGGGATAAAAAGAAGAATCTTCTTCTCGCGGCTCAATATCTCGGAATCTCGGTTTCGATTGAGAAGGCCCTTAATCCCAAGAATTACAAGGTTCTTCAACGGACCAAATTTTGGGAGACCCTCAGGTATCGCACCGAGCTCTTGTTGAAAGAGGGTGTCATCAAAGCCCTACAGGAGACAGGTCAGCTCTTTGTTGGTCGTGAATTTTTTTTAGAGGAAGACAAGAAAGTTGTCACTGCGATCTCTTCTGATAAGTTCACTGTTAAGGATATTGATGGGCTTCATTGCTCTAATCACAATGTCCTGTTTTATCACTCTTTTGACATGAGTGTCTTGCCGGGTGATGATCCCGAAGGTGAGAGCTTTTGGAAAGAGTATGAATAGTGGTAAGTCCACTAGGTTGTGAGTCACCCTTAAAACTCACTAATTGTAATAAGATGTGCATCTTATCTGATGAGTTCAAAAGAACGAAACAATTTTTATATACGTATTGACACACTCCAACGATGTGTTACTATCAAACACGTGAGCACAAACAAAACTATTGCATTTTATCAGGAATTATATAAATTCATTACCGCCCCTAAGTTCAGTGAAGTTCAGGCCGCTTGGCTTGCTGGGCAGGTTAAATCTATTGACCCATCATTATCTTGTGATAATCTTGGTGATGTCGATTACTTACACGCTGTTTATAATGAGTGTCAGGATCTAGAAGCTGAGTCTGACATTATAAATCAAATAGCCGAATGGGCCTTTACGGACCTTGCGCCCTTTATGGCAGAGTACAGCTCCTTCACCAAGAGTGCATGTCGCATCTTTCATGATATTACAAATCTGTCAGGGACTAATGGTGATGAAGATTTATATGCCCATATTTTGGAATCTACCGTTATTGAAGCCAATGGTGAAAAAGGGTGTGGTTTGACAAGAGTCACCTTGATGGTTAGTTCTCTAGAGGGGTTGATTGATTTGTTGAAAAATCCAAAAGACAGTATGGTCGAGACAGGTCACTTCTCGCAACCAAAAAGTGAGGTTCAGGAATAATTTACAGACATTTTTAAATCACAGCTCCGCGAACTCGTTTCGCGGGCTTTTTTCATAGCAAAAAAAATATATTTATCATATAATATACTCAATGCAAATTGTTTTTCTTATCAAACCATATTCCATAATCATGTATGTATATAAAGATGATTCATGTACATTTTTAGGTAGTCAGGATTTTTCTATTATAGAAAATGAATCACATTCAGATTATGAAAATAGAGTCGTCTATGTTTGTAAAGACCTATGTCAAGATTATATAAAAACCGATCTATATAAAACTGATAGAAAAAACATTTCACTTATAAAAGCTATATTAACTAACCCTTGGTGCATATATGAGACTATGAATCTAGAAAAAAAACTAGATAGACCAGAGAGGATAGATCAGAGATTTATAGACAAACTCATGGTACATAAAGATCATGATGAGGTATCTATATTGAAGAATAGTATTTTTAATATAACTTTAAACGGTTACAATGTGCAAAAGGTTGATAAACAATTTGCCGATAATATACACATACAATACCTGAGTATATATAGTTCAACCAATTTTTTAAATAGATTAAGAAATACATTAGAGACTATTTTCCATACACATAACGTTGAAATAGATTCTATATATTCTTATATAAATGAAAATGATAGAGGTAATGTTGATACTGAAAATCAATTGAAAATTATTATTGAAGATAAAGGTGTGGATCTTTCTTACATATATCAAAACAAAAATATTTCAAATCTATTCATTCCATATGGTTATCTGGATGTTAGAGATAAGATAAAAAAAAGTGTTCATATAAATAATGATATATTAGATAAGATTTTAAAATCAAAATCACTCAGTCTGGCTTCAAATAAAATATCTGTCAATCGTGATAAGAATTTGAATAATATATGGTTAGACCTTGAAACATCTGTAAAATCTAAAATAGAAGAAGATCTAAATCAAGGTCTAGATGTTATAAAATTCAGAATAAGAGAATTCCTAGATAGTATAGAAAGAGAATTTATTCAAAAGAGTACAATTATAAACATATACTGTTTAGATGAAAGTGTACTTTTTTCTATGGGTTTTAATCTGGCTTATTCTATAAGAAATGATGCTTATATATTAGGGAAATTATTAACAGATGAATCAAATATATTTACTAAAAAAATATTTTAATTTAAAATAACAATATGTATTCAGATATAATACCACCTAAAAAAAATAGTTTTATAAAAGCTAAAAAAAATGATCACGAGGTTCGTATAATCAAAGAAGAGACTTTTTATCATACCGTTGATGGTCGTGATAAAAAGAGTAGATTACCCATGATCTTGATATTCTTGACAGTGGTCATCTTGGGTATAATCTATTATTCTGTATATAGTAACAATACAAACATATCTTTTGAATCAAAATCAACCATCTTTGAGATTAAAGATATCATACCAATGATTTTATCAGAAAAAAATCAAAACTCGAGTACTACACTTTCTTATAATCTTATTTATAATAACGAAAATAAAGATAGAAATATCTTCGCGCCTGTAGAGGTTGCGACCACTACCGCAACTACTACATCTACATCTGTAACCAAAGTCGAATTTTATTATTTGAATAATAGTACAACTACTGCAAGTTCTTCAACTCCTAAAAAAGTGTTATTTATAAACGAAACTAATTCTGATGTTAGGATAGTTAAAAATACTAGAATAGATGTAGGTGGTTCAACTTATTATTTAGATAAAGATATAAATATAAAAAAAGGTGATAAGACCTCAACTTCAACAGCTTCAACTACTCCAAAATACAGAGTTATAGGTTTTAAAGGTTCTGATAAATATGAAAAGTTTTATGCTGTAGATTATACTAGCGACAGTACAGAAACGATTCCTATTGCCAATGACGGTAAAAATTCTCCATCAAGTGATCTATTGTCACTTATACCAGAAAATTTTATACCTCTAAAGAAAAATTATATTTTTGATAAAAAAATAAATCAAACAGCTTTAGTTGTTGTTGATAAAAGAGATTTTGAAAGAGTTTTGGCAAATAATAGTAAGCTAATACAAGAGTATATCAAGGTCTTTAAACCCATATCAGATTTGGTGGGATATGAAATCAATATTGATGATTATGAATTACAACTTGATGGGGAAACTGGGTTACCTATATCTTTCAAGAATCTCAATCTGGAAATAATTCCAAAGATTAAAAAAGATAAAGTTGCTTCTATTTTCAAGGGTTTTTCAAAAACTACGATGAAAGAGATAAAAGTTGGTGTACAAAAATATCTAAATATGGAAGTTAAATATTCTCCATTTTGGATGAGTAAAGTATCTGATGAAAACTATATAAGTGTGGAGGTTAAATAGGTTTTATGTTAATATCATGTCATGAGACATACAAATATATTTACTAAGACACGTAAAGAATCTCCAAAAGATGAACTAGCTAAAAACGCCCAGATTCTTATAAAAGCAGGTTTTGTTCATAAAGAGATGGCCGGAGTCTATGCCTATATGCCTTTTGGTTTAAAGGTTTTGGAAAATATTAAAAAGATCGCTCGAGATGAGATGAGTAAAGTTTCAGGCCAGGAGATGATTATGGCCTCTCTTCAGAAAAAAGAGATATGGGAATCTACCGATAGATGGGATGATAAAAACGTAGATATCTGGTTTAAGAGTCAACTTAAGAATGGTACAGATATCGGTTTCGCTTGGTCACATGAGGAACCTATAACAGAGATGATGAAAAACTTTATAGTTTCTTATAAAGATTTACCTATATATACATATCAATTCCAAACAAAGATGCGTAATGAGCTTCGTGCCAAAAGTGGTATTATGCGAGGTCGTGAGTTTTTGATGAAAGACTTGTATTCTTATTCATCATCTGATGAGGAACATGAGACTTTCTATCATAACATGATAACCGCTTATTTAAGTTTCTATAAACGATGTGGTTTAGGTGATGATACTTATGTTACCGTAGCTGCCGGTGGGGTATTTACTAAAAATATCTCTCATGAGTTTCAAACTATATGTGATGCTGGTGAAGATATAATATATATAGATAGAGAAAATAATATAGTTTACAATGAAGAGGCTATAGATGCATCTTTGGTTGATAAGAATAAATTAGAAAAACATAAAACAGCTGAAGTTGGAAACATTTTCTCTTTTGGTGGTGAAAAATGTGAACGCATGGGACTTCTGTTTATGGATAAAGATGGCGAAAAGAAACCTGTGATACTTGGTTCATATGGTATCGGAATCACTCGTGTTATGGGTGTCATAGTTGAAAAATATGCTGATGAAAAAGGACTTGTGTGGCCTAAGAACATCTCTCCATTTGATATAGAGATAGTCTCTTTGTTTAAAGAAGAAGGTGATAATGTACATAAAGAATCTGAGAAAATTCATAATAATCTTAAAGATAAATATGAAGTTTTATATGATGATAGGTTAATGCCTATAGTAGCTAAGATGCAAGATGCTGATCTTTATGGTGTGCCACTGCAGATTATTATTGGTGAAAAAACTTTGGATAAAGATATGGTCCAGATTAAGAATAGACAAAATGGGGAAGTTGTGGAGGTAGGGTTGATGGATGTGGAGAAAGGGTTGGAAGAGATGGGGAGAGGGTTGTTTTAGAAAAATGATACAAAAAGAAAACCCCAGGCACATACGCTTTCGCGCGTGGCTGGGGTTGGAAGGTTCAAATTACATGGATTACTTTACCATGATTATTTTTTTCTCATTCGGGTTAATGTGACCGAATGCTAAGGTGTGTACTGAATTTATATGAGCTGTATTTGGGTTGAAACGATAGTCGATTATCTGAGGGTGTATCGTTTTATAAATAGGCCCAACCATACCACCAGGACCTCTTCTTCTGATTTCTGTATATGGAATTTGTATGTCACCTTCTCTTGTCATTAGCGGTGTAGGAAGGCCGATGAAGTATGACCCACACTGCTCTTTAGTGCCTAGTTCTAAAGTGGCCCTTAATCCGTTGAAAAGATCGCATGGGTATAAATCAAAATCCTCAGCGGCAAGTTCAAGGAATTGTTCATATGTGAATGTTTTACGTTGTTCTTCCGTTTTGAGAATATCGGTGATGCGAACTGTGACTACCTCGCCCTCGCCGTTTCCGCGAACTGATGGGAGGTAGGTTGATATTCGTGAATAAGAAAAAATGTCTTCAAACAATTCTATAAGTGTCCGATCAATTTCAAATCCTATTGCGATTAACTTATCGACCTCTCGTAAGAGGGCAACGTTCTTATCTTCGTCAGGAACGGTTTGATTCGTGCAGATTCGGGTAAATGAAATAAAAGGATTTTCACCTCTATCCCATCTTCTGAGGGAT
The DNA here is from genome assembly GCA_903933735.1 of uncultured bacterium. Classification (GTDB taxonomy): domain Bacteria; phylum Patescibacteriota; class Minisyncoccia; order Phycocordibacterales; family CAIZLB01; genus CAIZLB01. Next base: position 6,474 of record CAIZLB010000006.1, read on the forward strand.
TCATAGAAATGTCCTTGCCGATCTCCTGTTATCAGCTTGCTGATTACACTCCCGAGTAGTTTTGCAACTTTATCGGGTTGTAGTGTTGTGGCAGTTGCTGCTACGGTTACTTGTACTTGTGGTTTCTGAGCATTCATTTGGTCAGTTACTTTTGTTGTTATTGTGCTTTATCGGCCGGAGACCGTCGTGGCGTCAGGTCGATATATACAAGATAACAATTTTATATATTTTGTCAACATCTCCCAAAAATCAAAATAGTATGCTAATATACTTGATATATGTCAAATCAAGATAAAGAAGATAAGATAATTCTAAACGGAATAGTGATAGAGTCATTACCTGATACTCATTTTCGTGTGCAGCTCGAAGACAATGCTGTTTTACTTGCCTATATGAGTGGAAAGATGAAATACAATCGTATACGTATATATGTTGGAGATAAAGTAGAGATAGAACTGGATAGTTACGGTGGAAAACCAAAAATCATCAGAAGAAAATAAAAATTGTCTCATATATGATATAATATGATTATTATGCGTCATAGATTTTTATCTGTATTTCTAATAGTTATGTTTGTATTTGTAAATTTTCCTATATACAGTATCTACGCTGAAGATACAGCTGAACAACTACAGCAAAAGATAAACGAAAGGTCTGATCTCATAAAAAAACTAGATCAAGAGATAAAATTATACAGTGATTTAGCTGATAAGACATCAAAGGAAGCTCAGACTCTGAATAATTATATAAAGACATTAGATAATCAGGTTAAGGCAACTACTCTAGATATAAAAAAGAGTCAAAATTCTATAGATAAAACCAATCTCGAGATTAAGAAAATTTCAAATGAAATAGTTGGAAATGAGGAGAAAATTATGAGACTTAGAAATGGTATAAGAGAAAGTATTGTAAATCAATATACATTGGACAATACCAGTATCGTTGAGAACTTTTTGGCTGATAAAAATATATTATCTTCAGTTAAAGAAATAGAATTTTTAGGAATAATTCAATCTAGAATAGATAGTAATATAAAAGAGATTACTCAAGTTAAAAAAGATCTAGAGGTAAATAAGACTGATGAACAGATAAAAAAAGAAGAATTAGAAAAAGAAAAGAAAGGTCTTACAACCAAACAAACATCTTTAAACATAGTTAAAGAGGAGCAAAAAAAAGAATTAACAATCACCAAAAATCAAGAAAGTACTTATAATAAACTCTTAGCAGATAGAAAGAAACAAAAGATCGCTTTTGAGAAAGAAATGTTTGATTACGAAAATAAATTAAAGTATGTCTTAAACCCAAGCTCTTTCCCAAAATCAGGATCATCGCCACTTGTATGGCCTCTTGAATCTATACGCATAACACAACAATTTGGTGTTACAAATGCTTCAAGACGTCTATACGCATCTGGATCCCATAATGGCGTTGATTTCGGTGCCAAAGTAGGAACTCCTGTTATGGCTATGGGGGATGGTGTACTGGTAGCTCAGGGAGACACAGATCTTGTGTGTCGCGGTGTTTCTTTTGGTAAATGGATACTTATAAAATACAATAACGGTTTGGCTTCGACTTATGGCCACCTTTCTCAGCTTAACTATAAAACAGGATCAACTGTTAAGAGTGGTGACATAGTGGCATATAGTGGTAATACTGGATACTCAACTGGACCACATCTTCATGTTAGTCTTTATCCTGCTGATGCAGTTAACGCAATATCACGTCCAAGTGCATCTTGTCCTGGTGTTAACTTAACTATGCCTGTAGCCCCTGTCAATGCATATCTTGACCCTTTAGCTTATATGCCTAAGTTATAATAAAAAACAACAACATGACAACCCTTCCTGGGGATTAAGTCATGTTGTGTAAAGTGTCGGTGAGAATTTTTCATCTTAATTATAGTTCGGACTGCGCAGTTTACGCACATGATCAAGGCTATCTGCCTCGATATGTATATCGAATTCTGAGCCGTCTGTATGGCCCAGTGTCACAATCACGTGTCTTGTTAATGTATCACTTTCTATACTCATTAGATTTGCATAACGAGTACTTCTTGTCTCATTACCTATGTAAATATCACCTCGTTGGTCAAAAGACAAAGTCATAAAATCTAAAACATTAGGAATCCATCCCTGATGAATATCATGTTTCCTACCTAATGGTGATACTTTATGTCTGAATACGTATCGAATATCGAATCTCGCTACAAAATTCTCCTCTATTTGTTGTGGTTTGTCCGTCATAGTCTTTCGGGGTTCGACTCAACAACAATATAATATTTAACCTATAAAGTAAATATACTCCAAAAATATTGACATATATGATATGATTCTAACAATATGAGTAAAGATTATTATAAGACACTGGGGGTTGATAAAAACGCCTCACAAGATGAGATAAAGAAAGCTTTTCGTAAACTAGCCTTAGAACATCATCCTGATAAAACAGGTGGTGATGACAAACATTTTAAGGAGGTTAACGAGGCTTACAGTACTTTATCTGATCCTAAGAAAAGACAGCAATATGACACTTTCGGTTCTGCTGGACCACAAGGTGGTGGATACAACCCTGGTGCCGGTCAAGGTTTTGATGGTTTTGATTTTTCTGGTTTTGGCGGACAGGGAGGTGGTGAAGAGTTTGATCTGGGAGATATCTTTGGATCTTTCTTTGGTGGTGGTCAAAGGGGTAGAGGTAGATCTTCAGGCCAAAGGTCTGGACAGAAAAAAGGTCAAGACATCGCTGTCAACCTACAGATATCTTTTAAGGACTCACTCCTCGGTGTTGATAAAACTATAGAATACAATAGACATGTAGAGTGTCATACATGTCATGGAAAAAAGGGTACAGATTTTAAAAAATGTATTCATTGTGACGGTAAGGGTCATGTTACAAAAGTTCAGAGAACTATTTTGGGAAACATGGAACAGCAATATGTCTGTGATCATTGCGATGGATTAGGTCAAATTCCCAGTAAAAAATGTTCTACCTGTCATGGTGAAGGAATAATAAAACAAAAAGAATCATTAACAGTTCATATACCATCAGGTATAGAAAATGGTGAGCAACTTCGAGTTGCAGGAAGAGGTGAATCTGTGGCAGGAGGTGTAGCTGGTAATCTTTATATACAGATAAGTATTAAGACAGACCTTACTTTTAGAAAAGATAGAACTAGGGTTTTCATGACTTTGCATATACCTTTATCTGTTGCTATAGGCGGTGGAGATGTGAAGGTCAACTCTTATGATCAAGATTTTACATTGACAGTACCACAAGGTTCAGCTACTGGTGATATACTAAGAGCAAGAGAAAAAGGTGGATTTATGGATAATAAAAAAAGAGATGACATGCATATAACTTTAAAAGTTGATATGCCAAAAAAAGTTGGTGGTGAGGTGAAGGATATTATAGAAAAATTGAAGAAGTTAGGTTATTAGTAATTTTATTTATGGAATGAGTTTCTTCGCAGACCTTTTGTCTTAGACAAAAGGTCGAGGACTGAAACGAGTGAAATAAATAAAATTATTTGATACAATATACTATATGCAATATTTAACATTATACATAGTATTACTTGTGTTAATTTTACTTTCTTTTTTACGTGGCAAAGATCATTTATTCAAAATAATAATTATGGTTTATCCAACCATAGTTATATACAAATCAGTTGTAGAATATTTCACTTCTAAGAAAATAGATGCACTTTTTGGATCAAATGTTTTTATAAATAATCTCGTAGTATTTTTATTGATACTTATACCGGTCTATATGGTTATGATGAGAATGATAGAGACTTTTAGGGTACATCGAAACCTTCGTGGTGTATCGGAGTCGGTATTGTTGTCTTTGGGCATAGTATTACTTACTATAGGTATATGTTTTCATATATTGCCAGATAAGGATGTTTTTAACCTAGATAAACCTTTCGAGGTCTTTTTTCAAAGCAATCTAGGTTATTTAACTTGTATGATAATACCTATGGTTTCAGTGTTTTTGATGAGTAAGAGAAAGTTTGATATATAATCTTGCTTTTCCCTTAAAAATAAGCTATATTGTATGAATTATGCCAACAATTAAAGAAATAAAGGAAAAAAACACAGGACCACAAGCTGTTATAAAAACAGGTGGTAAACAATACCGTGTTCAAGCTGGAGACACTCTTAAAGTTGAAAAACTAGGTGATGATTTTAAAGTAGGTGATTCTGTATCATTTGATATGGTTTTACTTAAAGATGATGGATCAACTATCACCCTAGGAACACCTACTATAAAAGGTTCTGTTGTTACAGCTACTATTACAGATATAGCTCGTCATGCAAAAGTGGTGGTAGGAAAGTTTAAACAAAAAAGTAAATATTTTGTTAAGAATGGTCACAAACAACCTTACTTTGCAGTGAAGATAGAGGATATAAAATAGATATTAAAAAAATCACCCGAGAGGGTGTTTTTTTTGTTATAGGTTTAGTAGACTAATTTTCCACCACTTTCTTTAATCCTTTTTCTCAGTTTTTCATCAAATGTTAGGATGTGATAGTTGTTCGATAAGTATAGTAATAAAACATCTACATAAGATAATCCGTCTTTATATTCTCTTATAAATAGGTTTAATATATCACGATTATTTTCATAGAAAAGTTTTATGGTTATGTTTAAACTATCTGTTGCAAATATATTAAATTCTCTTAACAGATCGGTGTTTTTTATTTTATTCTTTAATATAGTTAAAGATTCATAGAATATCAGATCTGGCATTATTTGTTCTTCCAGTAATATTTTTTCAAAAGACATGGCTTTTTTATGATTACTATCTTCGTGATTAAATAAAGAAATCCAAACACTGGAATCAACTATTATATTTTTAGATTCCATATACTATTTTATCTATATTTTTACTTAAATTTTTACCACCCTTAAAGAATAATGGTTTGAAATCATCCATAGTAAACCTTCTTTTGTTTTTCTTGTCATCAGCGGGAGATAAAACCACCTCATCATTGTCTTGGTTGGTTATAATTATCCTCTCACCTGTGAGTTTAACCTCGTTATTATATATCTTATAATTGCGAATATACTCACGTATGGATATACGTTTTACATTGTCTTGTGTAAATGTGATAGTTTTTGTATTCATGTTTATATATTATAAAAAATTTAAAGATATGTCAAACATATTGTATGACATTGACATTATCTCTCATATTATTATACTTACAAACAGCTGTTCTAAAGAGGTGATTTGAATGTCATCCACCTGAGGCATCCCGTCCAGGTTCATGGATAGCAAAACGCACAATGACAACAACGACAGATAGATGTAAATCATTCGGTATGATCTCTAGGCCAAAAGTTTGGCGACGGACCATCGTACGATATCACCCAAGTGGTAATGGTATCTTGTACGACATGACAAAACTATGTTTTGGGGTGAATGATGGTGGAACTGCTAATATTTCATTACGTAAGGATATCAAAGCAGTGTCCTTACCTAGAAATATGGCGGTGATTAATCTTGAATTTACCGCTTATTGTGATTGTATAATCTCAACAATTCCATATTCTATTTTGGCTAGTATTCGAGAAATTCTCGTGAAATCTTTAAACATGAATGGGTATCTTCCTCATGATTATTATTGTATTCAAGAATGTCAGAATGGCATTTTATATAGATTTTCCATCTTCATCAAACTCGGCAATCAAAGCTTTCTGAAAAAAGTAACCTCTATAGTTGACTATATAAAACAATCACTAGGTTGTCTGCCCGAAGGGTTCCTTAGAAGTGATAATAATGATTTTATCATTGAAACAGCAGAACTTCACCGCCATAGGCTAATGAATGATTTGTGGGTTTATATCAGCTTCTCTGATTGGTTTAAGATCCAAGAGGGGTATTATCCTCAAGGTCATGTCGTAAAATCCTATCGACTCATGCCTCAACCAGATCGATTTAACGAATTCTGATTCTTCTTTTGTCTTTTTTCATCGCTTCACTGATTCAACTCGGTGCAGCGATTTCTTTTATCTCCTAAACTTCAATGCTTCTCTAAGTGTCTCTTGATCCGCATATTCTATTTCTGACCCTGTAGATATTCCACGACCTAAAAGCGAGATCTTTATCTCTGGGAATTTGCGACCTAGATTATCTTTCAATATCTTGATCGTATAATCACCATCAGAAGTTGCATTCAATGCAAGTATAACTTCTTCAAGTCCCTGCATTGTCATATTTTCAATCCTTTTATATAACCTATCAAAATCAACATATTCATGAGCCTTCTCAGAAAATAGCGGAATATATTTTCCAAGAATAAAATACTGTCCATTATAGGCTAAAGTTTTTTCAAATATTTCTATATCATTGTCATAAGCTAATATCAGCAGATTTTTATTTTCTCTAGTTTTCGAACAGATATTACATTTGTCTGTGTTTTTATAATTTATATATTTTCTATTACAAGCTACACAGGTGATAACTTTATTGTTTACGCTGTGTATTCCTTCTATTAATTCTTGTCTATAACTATTATTACTATGCATTAAAAAAGAGACAAATCTTTTTGCTTGTCTTGGACCTATGCCGGGAAATTTTTTAAATAATTCTATAAGTTCTTCCATATTGATTATATAATCTATATTTTTTAACCTTGATCTTCATAATCAGAATAATCACTTTTATCAAGAGATAGAAAACATGAATGATCACCATCAAATTTAAGTTTTACGGCACCTGTTGGACCATTTCTGTGCTTCTCTATGAGTATCTCTGCAATATTGTCTCTATCCACATGATCTTTATATTTGTCTTCTCTGTGAATGAAAACAACAACATCAGCATCCTGCTCAATAGATCCTGAATCACGAAGGTCGGATAATCTTGGTTTTCCTTGTCTTTTTTCAACATCACGAGAAAGCTGCGATAGAGCGAGTACTGGCACATCAAGCTCACGAGCAAGATGTTTTAATGATCTAGATATCTCAGTTATCTGTGATACCATGTTGTCAGAATTTCGACTTTGGGTGGGGGACATAAGTTGTAGATAATCAACCACTATGAGACCAAGTTTTTTCTCGGATTTTATTTTACGGGCAGTACTACGCATCTTGATGATATTTGTACCAGCTTGATCATCGATGAATATCGGCGCGTCAGAAAGTTCACCTATACCATGTTGTAATCTTTCATATTCTTCTGAATTATTTAGGTTTAATTTTCCGGTTCTAAGTTTCCAAGAGTCAACACGAGAATGAGATGAAATCATTCTATATAAAAGCTGTTGAGAACTCATCTCAAGTGAAAATATAAGTACAGGTATCTTATGATCAACAGCCGCGTGACGCGCGATATCCAAGGCTAAAGAAGTTTTACCACAAGATGGACGAGCGGCTAGTATGATAAGATCTGATTTTTGAAGACCTGAAAGTTTATTATCAAGATCAGGAAAACCTGTCGGTACACCACGAAGCTCATCACCACTGTTATGCATCTTGTCGATACTGTCCCATGTCTCAACCAAACCTTCTTTCATGGTTGTTATATGATTTTTGGTTTTCTTTTGAGTTATAGAGAATATTTCTTTTTCTGCACTATCCAATATCTCCTCAAGATCACCTTGTTCACCATAACCGAGATTACCTATATTTTCAGAAGCATTTATAAGATGCCTCATCATAAACTTTTTTTCAAGTATACGAGCATAATATTCTATATTACTCGATGATGGCACCATCTGTACAAGTTCAGCCAGATATGAGGCCCCACCAATATTGTCTAGATATCCCATATTATCGAGTGTGTTTTTAAGTGATAAATAGTCAACTGGATTACCTTTATTTAATAATTCTATGATACCGGTAAAGATCTTCTTATGTTTTTCACTGTAAAAACTATCTTCTGTTATTATATCAGCGATCTCAGCATAAGCATCTGGTCTGATCATGATAGATCCAAGCACAGCCTGTTCTGCTTCCAAACTATATGGTGGTAGCTTTAGATTATGTATAGCAGTTTGTTGTTTGGTGTAATTATTGTTGTTTTTCATACTATATTAAGATGTAAGTTATGTATAAAGCGAGCCAAAGTATAAGGGTGATAATAGATGTGCGTTTCAATTCTTTGTGATGTTTTATAAAACTATCAGATAGATGACTATGTGCCTCTTGATATCTTTCTAGTATTTTGAATTGATAATATTTCTGAATAGCAGTGCAAAATAATAATATAGCAGATATAAAAAAAGTAATTACTGAAAATGAGTATACTTTTACACTAAATTCATTTTGATTTAGATAAATCAAGCATATATATATTAATTGCATTAAAAAAATAAAAAGAGAGAATATGAAAGAATAAGACAGTATTCTATTCATTATACGTTTTTCTATACCACGTATTTGTTTAGTTTTTTCAACTATTATTATAAAAACATCTATAGTTAAAGATGAAGCTAATCCAAGACATAATACTATATGATGAACTATATATAAGAATACGATTGACATAATCACAGTATATCAAATAAGACCCCACTGGTCCTGTTGACAAAATCGTCTATCATGATAATATATAAGAGTCCAGCCAGTAAAACCTCTTGAAGTGGGGGAACGGTGTCGGTCTGATGTTTGGTCCCGTACAAACAGGTCCTTCGATACACCCCCGCTTCAAGAGAACTTAGCTAGTTCGACACAACCTCGGAACCATCATTGCTATCTAGCACCTGATATCCGAGTTTTTTTATTGCATCTCTTAATTCATCTGATTTTTTAAAATCTTTATTCATTCGGGCGACATCTCTCTCATTTTTTAATTTTAAAATATCTTCTGGTATGTTTTTGTGTTCCAATAATTTGAGTCCGAGTATTGAGTCTATTTTTTCTACGGTATTTGTATTTATTTTTTCATCCCTAACAAGATCCCATAGATAGGCTAATAGTTTTGGTGTGTTTAAATCATCTTCAACTATGTCTTTGATTGTAGTATCTATTTCAGATGTATTTATCTCTTTACTTTTATCTAATATGTCTTTTATACGATTCTTCAATCTATGATAAGCTGTTTGTGAAGCTTCAAGATCTTCTATTTCGAAAAATATTGATTGTTTGTATCGTGTCTGAAGTAAAAAATATCTATAGGAAAGTGGGCTAATGTTTTGTTTTTCAAGGTCTGATATGGTTACAAAATCACCATCTGATTTACTCATTTTTCTATCTTTCCAGTTTAGATGGCCACCATGCATCCATATATTTGCAAGGGGAACATGATTTGCACATTCGCTTTGTGCTATCTCGTTATTATGGTGAACCGGTATATGATCTATACCACCTGTGTGTATGTCAAAAGTTTTACCTAAATATTTTTGGCTCATGGCAGAACATTCTATATGCCAGCCTGGAAAACCTATACCCCAAGGTGAAGACCATTCTTGTTGACGTTTTTCATCTGGACTTGAGAATTTCCATAAAGCAAAGTCATAGGGTGTATGTTTTTCATCATTGAACTCAACCCTATTTCCAGCTTGTAAGCCTTTTAGGTCTATATTTCCAAGTTTTCCATAATCTTTGAATGTTGATACATCAAAATATATTCCATCAGAGGTTCTGTAAGTATGATTTTCTTCTTCAAGTTTTTTTATGATATCGATCTGTTCGGGTATATTATCAGTTGCACGAGGGAATATGGTGTCAGCTGTTATTATATTTAGCTTTTGTAAATCGTCTAAAAATATCTTTGTATAAAAATCGGTAACCTCTTTGGCTGTTTGATTATTTTCTCTAGCTGACTTTTCGACCTTGTCTTCACCCTCATTGTTGTCCGATACTAGATGTCCTACATCTGTTATGTTTATAACCTGCTTAACTTTATAGCCCTCAAACTCGAAAGTACGACGAAGTATATCTGCAAAAAGAAAAGTTCTCATGTTGCCTATATGTTGATATTTGTAAACAGTGGGGCCACAATGATACATAGAGACCTCTTTGTCTTTGATTGTTTTAATCTCCTCAGTATTTTGACTCATTGTGTTATGTAGTTTTATAGCCATTTTCTGATTATAACTTATTTACTATTTTTATGTAATATGTATATAATTAGATATCATGATAAATATAATAAAACTGTTAACAGATTCGTTTGAATCTTACAAAAAAAACTTTAGAAATATAATACTAATGGCCTTGCCAATATTTATAATATCTAGTATCGGAGCTTATTACTCTGTGGCGATGAAGACTGTTCAAAAAAGTGGAGATTTTGCAAATATCAATATATATTATTTTATAATAGCTATTGTTATTTATTTGATAGCCATGCTATTTGTTGGCCTTTTCTTTGTCCCTGCTTTTAACAGAGCTATACAGAAGAATGAAGATGATAAAAATTTTGATGTTAAGTCGGCATATAATTTTCAAAAAAGAAATATATGGAAATGGATAAAGGTTAATCTTTGGGGTTTGGTTTATGGTGCATGGAGATTATTACCGTATATGGTCGTGTCAGCATTATTGATAACTTCTGTTATTTTATTAAATGTATCAAAACCTGAGAGTGATGTTATTGTGATTATATTTGCTATAATTGCATCAATAATAATGATTGTAGGTATGGTATTAAATATTACCCGGTTTGTATTTTATAAGAATGTTTTCTTTGCAAAAGATCACATGAAAGCCAAAAATACTGTAATCGAATCTATGACCTTAGGTAAGACCAAAAACCTAGAGATTTGGAAAGTCATAGTTTCTATTCTGTTATTTTCTCTGATGATGTTTGTTTTGTCTATAATCCTTTCGGCGATTGCTGCATTCATTATATTTAGTTTCGGAAGTAAAAATTTCTCTATAATAGATATTATAATATCACCAATGATATCAGCTTTTATGGCAATACCTGTAACTTTAATTATAATAGCTAAGGGATATAATAAGATTAGAGGGCATCATCATGTTGTGGAGCATGCTGAAGTTATTGTAGAAAATTAATTTATTATAATAAAAAACATAGATTTATTTTTACATCTATGTTTTTTTGATAATTAATCAATAGGCTTTACACATAAGTATATTTTTATTATTATTAGGATTAATCATGAATTATAAAATTTATTTCGCAATATTATCAATCTTCTTATTTTTCTTATCGATAAAAGCAAATGCTGCAACTGGTGAAGTCCAATTTAGCGTAGCTTCTCAATATCAATTTGGTAGTACCAATGATCTAACTAACAATTCAACGAATAGATATTATCCAAACGTTTTCGATGGTAATTTTTTTACTTTTGTTGATTCATCAAATGCAAGTGGAGGTTATGCTGGTTTAGATCTTGGATCTGCGACTAGAGTAACCAAACTTAGAATCGTACCTAGAATCGGTGAAGCTTGGCGTGTGGCGGGTATGAAGTTACAAGGTACAAATATCAGTACATCTACTGCTACTTGGACTGATATATATACAATCCCCACACCAGTTTCTAAGCACTATACAGAACGTCAATATAATGAGTTTCCTATAGACACTGGAGGTGCAAGTTATAGATATTATAGGCTTAATTCTGCGGCAAACACTTATGAAAATATCGCAGAATATCGTCTAATAGGTAATGCCTCAACTACGACAAATTATCAACCTGTTGCCCCTATAATGAGTCCTATGGGGGGACGTTTTGATAAACCTATAAATGTCAGAATCAGTAGTTTGACGACAGATGCTACATTGTATTATACAACTGATGGGTCAATACCATCTGTTATAGCGGGGGTGCCACAGGGTACAACTTTGCAATATACGACCCCTTTTGTGATTTCGAATACTAATTCCACAACAACCATTAGATCTATAGCTGTACTTGATGGTAATAATGTGTCTGATACTTCAGATTCAGCTCAATTTATAATCGATAAATCATTTAGACCAGGTCAAGATTGGTTCGATAATAATGGTAAACTGATAGAGTCACATGGCGGGGAAATAAAATATTTTAATGGAAAATATTATTGGTATGGTACATCTTTTAATATTGCACCATCTGAGAACGTATCACCAAGTGCTGCTAACAGTGTTGGTGTCGTTACAACTTATTCATCACCTGATCTAGTCAATTGGACTGATGAAGGTCAGGCTTTCTATGTAAGAGGGGTTAGGATGATTGGTACACACATATTATATAATCAAAATACATCCACTTATGTATTATGGGGTCATAATGTGTTATCAAACCATCGTGCTGTTGTTGCTACATCTTCGTCACCTACGGGACCATTTACATTGGCGACAAGCACATTGAATCCAGACGCAGGAGTTAATTTTGTAGATTTTAACCTATTTCAGGATACTGATGGAACAGGTTATGTGATCTATAACGTGACCTCAAATGCTATGATTATATCCAAACTGGCACCTGATTATTTGTCTACACTTGGTGTTGGTAATTATGTTACAGCTTATACAGGATCAGCAAACAAAGTTGGTCAAGCTATGTTTAAAAAAGATAATGTCTATTTCTTGATGAGTACAAGTCATAATACTTGGGGTACAACAACACCACAATATGCAACCTCGACTTCACCCCTTGGGACATGGTCTACGGCAGTTAATCCATTTCAACCTAGTGGATCAGCTGATTATACTACAGGTTATTTTTCTCAATCCACACATATTATTCAAATACCCGGAAGAACTAATGCTTTTATGTATATGGGTGATAGATATGACAATTCTAATTTATCAGGAAATGCCACAAACACTTCCTCTCTATATAATAGTAGACATGTACTCTTACCTATAACATTTCCAACACCTAGTTCTATGTCTATATCTTATTCTCCAACATGGACATTGGACGGTGCTTTTGTATCTACTAATCCTCCGACAGCTCCGTCTGGTCTTGCAGCGACAAAAGTTGGTCAAACCGTAAGTCTATCTTGGGCAAATAATGAAGCTAATTCATTTTCTATATTCTTAGACAGGGCTACTGACTCTTCATTTACTCAAAATGTTGTTTCTGAAGTATTGACTTCAACTACTACAAGTTTTGTTGATTCTTCAGTTGTTGATGGGACAGTATATTATTTTAGAATTAGAATATCAAACGGGTCCGGCACAACTAATTCCAGCACGGTATCATTTTCTCTAACAGCTGATACTAATCCACCTTCGGTGACTTTAATTTCACCTATAAATGATGCAACTTTATCTGGTACAACCACTTTATCTGCAACTTCAACTGATGATATGGGAGTTGCTTCTATTAAATTTTTGATCGACGGTATTCAAACTGGAACTACAAGTACAACTTCTCCATATTCTATAGTTTGGGATAGTTCAAGTGTTGAAAATGGTACACATACGGTTGCAGTAGTGGCTATAGATACATCTGGCAATCCGGCTACCTCAACTGTCTCTGTGACTGTTTCAAATATACAATCACCTTCGATATCTATTCCCACAATGTCTGTGCAGCCAGCATCATCTATTACTACAACAAGTGCTACATTGAATGGAAATATTGTATCTATAAATAATGCTTCATCGACAATGAGAGGTTTTAATTACGGCACTACCACATCTTATGGTTTATCCACCTCTACCAATGGTACATATGATACTGGTTCATATTCACAAAGTATAAATGGTTTATTGTGTGCCACAACGTATCATTATCAATCATTTTCAATTAACTCTGCAGGTACTGGAACATCTACAGATCAGACTTTCACAACTTCAGCCTGTCCTATGTCTAGTATCTCTATCAGTCCTTCAAGTATTATGCAAAATGCAACAAGTACATCTGTTACAGTTATTGGAGTAAATACTAGCTGGACTGCAGGTACTCCTGGAACACCAACTTTTTCCTTAACTGGTGGTAATAGTGCAAGTATTGTTTCTCAAATCATTAGCGGTAGTACTTCGGCTATATTAAATATTAATTCTGGAAGTGCGACCGGTACTTTGATAATCACTGATCCGTCATCAAATTCAACAACTTCTGTATCTGTGATATCTGCTGCTTCAGCGTCTACATTGACCACTGATGTTGCCACATCGGTGACCGCTTCAAGTGTTACATTGAATGGAACAATAACCTCAACAGGAAGTGCGTCTCCAACCACAAGAGGTTTTCAATACGGCGGATCTATATATTACGGTGCAACCACCACAGAATCAGGAGTGTTTTCTACAGGTGCATTTAGTGTGTCACTTACAGGAATAGGTTGTAGTTCTACTTATCATTTTAGAGCCTATGCTTCTAGTACAGACGGTTTTACTTATGGAGCAGATAGGACTTTTACAACTTCCGCTTGTGGAAATGCTAATGCTACAGGTGAAATACAATTCAGTGTGGGTGGATCTTATGGTTATGGTATAACAGGGGATAATGGATATTTAAATCAGGGTAATAGATATTACAAGGCTTATGACGGTGATTTTACAACTTATTGGGATTCAAATGCTACAAACCCTTGGATGGCCTTGGATTTGACTACTTTAGGTAGAGCAACTAGAATAAAGATTGCACCAGCATTGGGTTCAACTGCGAGAATTGCAGGATCGATATTGCAAGGTGCAACAGTTAATCCTCAATCTGGACCGTGGACAAATATTTACACTATTCCAACAGGATATTATCCTCAAAGACAATTTACAGAGTTACCAGTAGATACAGGTGGTGCTAGTTATCGATATTATAGAATATATACACCGTCAGGACTTGGTGGTAATATCTCTGAATTCAGAGTGATTGGATTGCCAGGTAATACAACTCCATATCAACCCGTAACACCTGTTATCGGACCTATGGGTGGCCATTTTCCTACGCCAATAAAAGTTAGGATAAGCAGTCTAACAACCAGTGCTTCTGTATATTATACAACAGATGGTACAGACCCTACATTTTCAGCAGGATCACCTCATGGAACAACCCAGCTGTATACTGCACCTATATTGGTTAATTCTACCACTACGATTAAATCAATAGCAGTTAGTGAAGGTCAATTTGTATCCGACGTATCTGACCCCGCAAGGTTTTTTATAGGTACACAATTTGTTCCTGGTAGTGATTGGTATGATACAACAGGTCATCTTATAGAATCACATAGTGGTGAGGTTAAGTTTTTTAATGGAAAATATTATTGGTATGGACAGATTCAGAATACTTATATGCCAGAATGGGAGAGGGTTGGTGTATCATGTTATTCATCGACTGATTTGGTCAATTGGAAAGATGAAGGACCGGTTTTATATCTTGCAACTACGACATCGCCTATATCAAGTAATGCTATAATAGTAGAGAGACCACATGTTATCTATAATTCAAGTACTGGTAAATATGTCCTATGGGGTCATAATTGGGTAGGGGGAACAGGTTCTGGTTCAATGGCTTTGATTGCACAAAGTAATTTACCATACGGGCCTTTTACAATTGTCACACAAGCCTATGATCCAAATGGATATGGTTTAAATGATATGAACCTATTTAAGGATGATGATGGTACAGCTTATGTGATATATTCATCAGCGACTGACAGTAATGGACATTTCTTTATATCAAAACTCTCATCTGATTATTTGACCACACTGTCCGGTCAATATGTAAATCCTCCAACACTTATGGGTGCCAATAAACGCGAAGCACCAGCTATGGTAAAAAGAAACGGGGTATATTTCTTGTTGGGTTCAGGTGTTACAGGTTGGGGTATCAATGAAAACAAATATGCTACTTCGAGCTCACCTCTTGGAACTTGGTCATCTCTTGTAAATGAATTTCAGCCAAGTGTTTTGGAGGATTATACTTTAGCCTATCGTTCTCAAGGAACAAACGTGATTACAATTCCAGGTAGAACAGAGGGGTATATTTATATGGGTGACAGATTTGATCCAGGATTATCGGCAGGTGGAGCGGCTAATCAAAACTGGGGAGCTCTATTACTTTACGGTACTCGTCACGTGTGGCTCCCTGTAACTTTTCCAACCGACAATACAATGTCCATATCTTATTCACCTTCATGGACATTGGATGATGCCTTCGTAACAAGTCAGGGTCCTCAAGCGGCAACTGGATTTACGGCCATCAAATCTGGATTATCTAGTAGTCTGGCTTGGACAAATAATGAGATAAATGGATATACACTCTATGTTGATCGTGCTACAGATAGTAATTTTACTCAGAATATGTTTTCAGACTTAATTAATTCAAGTAATACAACTTATAATGATCCATATGTATCTTATGGTACAACATACTTTTATCGTCTGAGAACCGTTACTGCTGCAGGAACATCATTTTCAGAAACAAAGAGTATAGATTTTGGGTCGGCGCCAGATGTCACTGTACCTACAGTTTCAATACTGAGTCCAACTGTATCTGCAACTATTAGCGGTACTTCAACTGTGATAACCGCAAGTTCATCTGATAATATTGGTATAACATCAGTACAATTTTATATAGATGCAACATCAACTGATGCTATGGGTACGACAACTCAATATTCCATTGTTTGGGACTCTACTACCGTTGCTGATGGTGCACATATTATATCGGTTGTCGTATCTGATGCTGCTGGAAATACTGCTAGTTCAAGTGTTAACATCAATGTGTCTAATACAGTAAATAGGCCAACCATATCTTCCGTTCATATATCATCTTCAAATAGTTATTCTGGTTATGCTAAAACAGATGATGTTATTACTTTGACTTTCATTTCAGATCAAAATCTGATTAATAATCCTATTGTAACAATCGCAGGTCATGCTGTAACAGCGACTTCAACAGGTGTTTCAAATAATTATATAGCTAACTACACAATGCATTCTTCTGATAGCGAAGGTTCAATACCTTTCACTATAGATTTTACTGATACTTTAAGTGTGAACGGGTTTACTGTTTCTTCTACAAATGATTCTAGTTATATAGTATATGATAAAACCGGCCCTATAATAAATATTGCAGGATTACCTGTTGATAATGAATACTCATCTGTATTTTCTTATTCCTATGCCTCCTCTACTGATACAAGGTCTGGCATAGCTAGTTATTTATGGTCTAAAATATCAGGTTTAGGTAATGTAACTTTTAGTAGTCCAACTTCTGCTATAACAAATATATCAGCTGACAATAATGATAATTATGTAGTTAGATTGACTGTGACTGATAGAGTTGGCAACATCTCCACTTCAGATTTTAATTTTACATGGGTTCCAACAACAGGACTTTCTGTAGTAGATGTCGGTCCTGTTGGCTCAAATGTTTCTACTGCTGATGGTATATCAACGATTACATTTAATAAAAATATAACGTTACTTAATTCTGGTAAGATAACTTTAGTTGATAATGTTACCGGTGTATCAAAAAAGACAAATGTATCAGTGGCTAATGGTGATGGTAATTCTGCAATATTGAATATCTCATATAGTGGATTAGAGAGTAATAAAGATTATCGTCTAACTATAAATCAAAATGCAATAAGAGATGATTCTGGTATTACAAACGGAACAAATATTTATTATTTCCATACAGCTTCATCCAATGCAACCGCAACTCTAGCAGTAACTGGTATAGATGCTATAAAAACATATGCTATATCTGATGGTACTTATGCAAATGGGTGGAAATGGGTATTTCATATAACTGTACCTGATGCGGAAAACAGTTTTAGTTTGAGATTTGATAATTGGACAAATGGGTCAAATTCAATATCTGTTGCAAATAATATGAGATATTATTCAACTCAATCATCGAATAAGTCTAATATGAATAATCCTGTAAATATAACAAAGATAGGTTCATATGAGGCTGATATAATGAATCTTAATTCTGATCTTGATCCTACAAAATCAGGAAGACAGGTAGATGTAACAGTAGAGGTCGCTATACCAGTTGGTTCAGTCGGAGGTTCTTATTCAACAAGCTATAATATACATACTGAATAAAATTATGAATCTATACTATAAAAACAAAATATTAATTATTGTAATTTTAATATTTGTATCAATTACAAATGTTAAGGCTTCGGATATATCTGGTACTATAAGTACTAATAATACCTTGAGTACAGGTT
Organism: uncultured bacterium; assembly: GCA_903933735.1. Classification (GTDB taxonomy): domain Bacteria; phylum Patescibacteriota; class Minisyncoccia; order Phycocordibacterales; family CAIZLB01; genus CAIZLB01. The sequence goes on from CAIZLB010000006.1 coordinate 24,513, forward strand.
TGAGCGGGACAGTTGCTGACAGTGTTCCTACGTCAAGTGGTGGTTCGGGTGGTAGTAATTCCGGCAGTGCAGGTGGATTTATAGGTGTGCCAACAACAGCAACAACAACTGTTACAGTCACTCCTAATAAAATAATAGATATGAGTATACCTGTATTTTCTAAACAATTAAAAGTTGGTAGTGTTGGAATAGATGTTAAAAATTTACAAATATATTTAAATACTCATGGATATATTATCGCTAAAAAAGGTCCCGGATCTGTAGGCAATGAGACAAATACTTTTGGTAGTTTAACTAAAGTCATGCTTACAAAATTCCAAAAAGATAAGGGGATAAAACAGACAGGAGTTTTGGATGCTGAGACAATAAAAGTTATATCTAATACAAATGCAACAAGTACTATGGCTGTTGTTAATAATAATGTAAAAGTAAATTCATTTACTAGAGATATGGGCACGGGAGACACAGGCTTGGATGTTAAGAGACTACAAATATATTTAAATTCTAACGGATATATTATTGCAAATTCAGGAGCTGGTTCTAAGGGAAATGAAACTGAAAAATTTGGCAGTGCGACTAAAAAAGCTGTAATAAAATTCCAGAAAGATCATGACTTACCGGCTACAGGTTTTTTTGGTCCTAAGACTAGAAAATTTATTGAAACAATGAAATAAATAATATAAAAAAATCGGTGGTCTGAACGCGTTTGCGCAGACCACCGAAGTGGAAACGGGAATTTCACCCGTTAGAATTTCAGACTTGTACCCAGTCCTAGCACGAATCGCTCCTTGCGAGCATCATCGGTCCAGAGAGGGACACAGCCGGCAATAGAGAGGCTGACACTCAGACCATCGCTGACTTTGTAGTTGAGCCCTGTTGAGATGCTGGGAATGACCCCGCTATCATTACCGAACCCCCCATCGTCATAAATGAGCTTAAGCGTCACAGGAACCGACCATTTGTCCGTGACTTTGAATGTCTTGTTTGCCATTGGGCCAACGAGCCATCCGCCTTCGCTCCCGTCGATCGGGAGATAGACGCCGATCTTTAAGCCGATGTCCCACCCGAAGAATTCGTGAGAGATGACCATCTTTGGATACCAGATGTCGGGGAAGTTTGCTTCCGGCTCGTAGAAATAGATCAGAGCTATGTTCATCTTGAATCCGTAACCGATATCACCAGACCATCCAAGACTGGGATCGATCTCGTCGCCGAGGTCATTACCCCAGCTTGATTCCGGTGAGGTCGAGAACCATAGGGATGCATAGATCCCATTCTGGAACGTCGCCGTGATGTCACCTTGGATGACAGGTTCGTCGTGGAACAGCCCGGCATTGTCCATCAGGACGTAGGAGCTTTTCCAGTCGAGGTTGGTTGTGAAGTTTTGAGCTTGCGAGTTACCCATGAAAGCGATAAGGATCGCGACCATGGCCAATAGTTTGCTGATGATGTTCATACGTTGCTGTTTGTCTGCTTTGACTTGATTATTATAGCATTTTTGTGCGATAAGTCAAGCTAAGCTTTTTGTTCTTCTGTACCCACTGTGGATACATATACAAATATAATATAAATACAATTATCTGCTTGAGATTTTTATTAAAAATACGTATATATTACAAATATCTTGATATCTAAGGATATTTTTATGATGATTGTCTAACTGTGATTGGACAATTTATAATTTTATTTAATTTTTCACCCCAGAACCAATAGCGTCCATATAATGACGATTATCTACAATGCAATCCTTAAACTCTATATTTTGTAAATCTTTAATAAAAGCATCTTCATATAAAACTCTATTCACATCTTCATCTTCCACATAATGATCAGTCCAATCTTTTTTCAATTCAGGACGTCCAATGTTTTCAAATGCGTCAAATTGTTTAAGCTGCCAATCTAGATTACTTTGATGTAAATCTTTGTCTGATACAGCATATTTATCACCATTTACAAATATTCCACCAGATTTTAACACTCTATATATTTCCGAATATATCTTACTTCTAAATTCTGATTGTAGATTGTGTAATACCCAAACAGAAATAACAGCATCAAAAGTATTTGATTCTTGTTGTTTTAAATATTCTAATGCATCTATTGTATGTAAACTAAATCTCTCAGGTGAAAAAGATTGTAGTTTGGATAATGCTTTTTCTAACATCTTGGGCTCATTATCAACTCCTATTAGATTTATATTGTTAGATTGAGTCAATAACTCATGTGATGTTATGCCAGTTCCAAATCCTATTTCGAGTACATTTAATATTTTTTGATTATTAAAATGTTTAATAACTTTTTCTACGGACTTAGTCTGTATCTCATCTTGATGGGGAAGGACGAGACTAAATAAATCGTACCCTTCACCAGTTTTGTTTGAGAATCGTTGTTCATTTTGCGTCATGGTTGGATTATAACATAGGGTAGGTTTGAGATAAATTTATGCTAATATTATAAACATGAATCAAGACCCCAACCCAACATTAAATACAGAATCAAATCCAAATCTTGAGCTTGTAAACTCAGCTCTTAGAAAATTGGGTAGTAAATTAGAGTATATAAAATCACCAGATTATTTTCCTGAATACGATAAACTTAAAGGCAAAAAAATTATCATGATTGATGATGTCTTTATGGTACTTGAAAATATATTACCTGATCTTGTTGTTGCAAGTGATGGAAACGCTGAAGCTATTCACTATACGAATCAGAAATTAGAAGATTTAATTCTTGATTTGATGGATAAAAATCCTGATATATTAATATTGGATTATCATTTGTCGGATGGTTTGAAAGGGGTGGAGATAGCTATTGGATTAAAAAGACTTGGTTTCGAAGGTAAAATTGTCGGAGGGTCATCCGAATCCGATAAAGGTAAGGAGTTTATAAAAGCAGGTGCTGTAGGAAACATAGATAAAACAACATGACCAGTGTCGGATGCTATTAAGCATTTGGCGGAGATGATATAATTATTTTATATGCATGAAGATTATATAAACAAAAAAACAGAAGGAAATAAATTAGAAACAATTTTGGAAGTTAATGGTGTCAAACTAGAAATAGGTCCAGATTTGGGGGATTTTCTTTGGAACGAGATATCTACAAAGCTTGCAGAGATGAATAATCAATGTAAAGAAGGTGAAGAATCATGGAGAACTATGACAGCTGATGAATTTAAAGAAATCGGCAAAGAAATAAATAAACTTTGGAAAGAGCCTGGTAGAAACAATAGAGAAGCTGTAATATCGGAGATGGTCAAAAGACTTGGTTTTAAACCAGATCATTCATATTGGGCTGGAAGTTGTTATGATGATGGGCAAGATAAGACAAATGTTTGGTCTTCAAGAACTGGTGAGATTAACTATGCGTCTAAGAAAACTAATGCTAAGGCTGGAGTTAGATTTGTGAGAGGGGTTAAGGGGTGATTGACTTTAAGTTTTATATATTTTTATAAATAAAAAAACACCCGTCAACTTTCGAAGGCGGGCTTTGTTTTTGATAAGGAAATGATCAAGGTCTCATTTCCAGAGGTCTGGGAAGATGGGGTCCTTCCTCCACAGTAGAGTTAGGTATGTTCTTGAAGTAATATGAAAGAAACTTGCATATATCTCTTCTAAGGTATTGGTGATGCCACCTGTATAATGGAACGTTCTGGTCATACTCCGCATGCGAGAAGTGGCAAATGCTACTTTATCGATGGTTGGAAAAGCCCAGAATTGCTCATCTTGAATATCTGTTTGCCATCCCCGCAAGTAGATACGATTTATATCGTTTGTCATATAGCAACTAGGGAGCGACGTGTCGAGTTTTTTGACGATTCTATAACCTATCGCCATGTAGCCTGCTACAGCGACGTCATAATGCCCAGGTTCTTCTGAATTTGTGCTAACTGTAGTGTACTCGAGTGTTGCCTCTTGGGTTTTCTTAAAGACTTCTGCTAAATCAATCAGGAGTTGTGTATCCATAGTTTTGGTTGGTGAATGTTCTGTTTAACGATGTTTACTTTAAGTTAAATATTTAATTTTGTCAAATACATCAAATCCATGCTACACTATCAAATATGAATCTCTCCATCGGCATCGTAGGCCTCCCAAACGTAGGCAAATCAACATTATTCAACGCTATAACTAAAAAGTCAGTTCCAGCTGAGAATTATCCCTTCTGTACAATAGATCCTTCTGTTGGGGTTGTTCCTGTACCTGATGAAAGATTACACCGCCTTGCAACATTTTCTAAAACTAAAAAAACCGTACCTGCTATAGTCGAGTTTGTAGACATTGCTGGGCTTGTTAAAGGCGCTTCTGAAGGAGAAGGTCTAGGTAATCAATTCTTACAGCATATACGCGAGGTGAACGCTATAGCTCATGTTGTGCGTATATACGAGGATACAAACCTCATACATGTCCACGGAAAAGTTAATCCTGTTGATGATATAACTATTATAAACCTTGAACTTATATTGGCTGATAAACAAGTTGTTATAAAAAGATTATCATCCATAGATAGAGATGTTAAAAGAGGTGATAAGGAGGCTATTATCCTAAAAGATTTACTTGAGAAAATTTTAAAGAATCTTGAAAATGATTTATTTGCCTCAAAGATAGATTTTACAGAAAATGAATTGATAGTTGTTAATAAAAATATACAACTTATAACTATGAAGCCTGTAATGTATGTTTTGAACAGAAAAAGTGGTAGTCGTAATATCATCGACGATAAAGAGGATATTAGATATAAAGAATTGATGAAATATTTTGAAGATGAAAAGGCAATATACACAACAGTTGATGCCCGTATAGAAAATGATCTTAAAGATTTTGAAGGGGAAGAAAGAGAGATGTTTAGACAAGAACTTGGAGCAGGGCATGATGACGGTATTAATGATCTTATAAAATCAGGTTATAAGCTACTTGATGTTATAAGCTACTTTACAACCGGAGTTGAAGAGACTAGAGCTTGGACCATAAAGAGAGGTTGGACAGCGCCACTTGCGGGAACTGCTATACACACAGACTTTAAGGATAAGTTTATAAGAGCTGAAATAGTGTTTTGGAGTGATTTGATAGATGCAGGGTCATATGCTCATGCGAAGGAGAAGGGTTTGGTTCGTACTGAAGGGAAGGATTATGTGGTCCAGGATGGGGATGTTGTGGAGTTTAGGATATAACAACACCATCTTCTAAAGAAAAAAGGACAAAAAACCCTTAAAAAACAAGAAAAAGACCAAAAGAATCGTCGACGAAAGTCGGCGATTTTTATATTGCCTACCCCGTCTAAAAAGGTCGAATTTATCAACAATTAGAAGTACATCGAAATGAAAGCGAAAACCAGATTTGTCCCAGCCACTCACAGGGATACGTTCCATACGAGCTTCCACGGATATCTGCATGCGTCCTATCAGGAGCTTGTGGATAAGTTAGGAATGCCGAATGACAGAACCAAAGAGGGCGAATGGATATCGGGTGACGGAAAAGTTCGGGTCGAATGGTCCTTCAAATCCACGCATGAAAAGCGTCCTATGGTACTTACCATCTACGACTACAAAGACCCGCGTCCGATCAATGAAGTGAACCAGTGGCATGTCGGCATAAAAGGCGAAGCCCAACAGGTAAACGAATTATTCGCACAAAAAGGACTGTATCCAACAGCACTCGAAATTCACAAGAAGTACCGCTAACTAAGACATTGTCCCGAAAAGGGATCGGCCGGTGCACACGGCCTGATGCTACCAATGCCCTACATCCTAAAAAAACAAAGGGTCGTGACCTATCGGAAAAACGGCATACCGGCCGTGATCCTTGAAGGGAAATGGCTCACAAAACTATATCGCATTAACGTCGGTGACGTGATCGACATAGACCATAAATGGCCACACGAGATACGAATCACAAAGAACAAAAAGCTCAGCAAGTTAAGACAAACAAAACTGAAGGAGCGAGAAGAACTTCGTAAGCAATATCTCCAAAAGCTAAAAAATAACCATGACTACACAAGCAAAAACTAAAGCATTAGCTCGAGAAGCGCTAAGTCTAGTGAAAGAGAAGGCTCCGGCAATAGTCGATGAGCAGATTCTTGCGCACATGCTTGATGAGGTCGCTGAATTTACAAGCGACATCATGGGCAAGCTTACTAACTTAGACGCTGACAACGAAACTAACATCACGATGGCTCACGGAATCATCTATGACGGACTTCTCAATGAAGTCGTCACTCAAATTAGAGACACAATGCATGCCGCAGCCGGAAAGAGGTTAGACAAGTTCGAAACATTATCAAAAAAATAAAATCCCCCCGTGAGGAGAGACTGAACCCTAGATAAGTACATTCTCCCAAAAATTTCACGGAAAGTCAAAAGAGAGATCGCCGCCGTAACCGGCGCTTTCTCTCTTCAACCAAAACTATGGAAGAAAATAAAACACTTAATTTGATACCAAACAGCACACAGCTCCCAAACCTCATCCTCGATCTGGTGGTCCCTCTAGTACCAGAGTCTGAAGCTAGATGCCTGATTTACATATGCCGAAGAACGTTCGGATTCCACAAGGGTTCCGATCGCATCAGCTTCTCTCAATTTACAGATGGAATAAAAGATCGCAGAGGCAACGTGCTTGATTACGGAACTGGTCTATCAAAGCAGGCGGTAGCAGTCGGCTTGAAGAACCTCGCACAGGCAGAAGCCATTCGGGTGATGAAAAGCAAGAAGGGAAACGTGTACGAAATAAACCTGCATATGGATGTGGATAAGGTAGTCAATTTAATAGACCAGTCTAGAAAGTTGACCAAAATCGGTCTAAAAAATAGACAACGCTTGTCCTACAAAGTAGACACACAAAACCTAGGAAATAAAGAGAAACAAAGTATTAGGGATCCTGTTGAAAACTTATCCACAGGAATAAGAGAACTTGCTCGAAAGATGACCATTAACAAATTTAGAAATTAAAACCAATGAAAAAAACAATCCAATTCACAATAAAGGGAAACCCGGAAGACCTTGAAGGTAATCCGGTCCCATACGTTCGTGTGGTAGGCCGAGCGTTGTGGTTACCACACGCAAAGAAATACCACGCATGGAAAGAATATGTCCGCAGTATCTTCTACCGAAACAATCCAGAATTCTCCTCTGAAAAGGAGCAGCCTCTCACAACAAAAATATCAGAGCGTGCACGGATGTCGATAACAATCTTCTGGGTAAACGGAGTGCATGCCGATCCTGACAATGTGTTCAAGGGTCTTGCAGATGCTTTGTTTGCCAATGACAAGTTTCTCGATGGAGCATTCGAATCTCACTATGCGTCCGATGGTAAAGGGCGGGTCGAAGTGGAGATAACGCTCAATCATCGAAGCCAATGAAGTACTTCAGTTTATTCTCCGGCATCGGAGGGTTCGAATTAGGAATAAAACAAGCATATGAAATCCTGCGCACTAAGAACAAGAAACAGAGGGTTCAAGGAATTGGAAATAAGAAAAGATCATCTAGCGAATTCCATCACCTCGGTCCAGACGGATTCACTTGTGTTGGTTACTCGGAGATCGACAAATATGCAATCCAAATCTATGAAAAACACTTTGACCACAAAAACTTCGGAGACATCAGAAAAATCAAACCTAGGTCTATACCTGACTTTGACCTTCTTATCGGAGGCTTTCCTTGCCAGTCTTTCTCAGTCGCAGGGAAAAGAAAAGGATTTAAAGATACACGCGGCACCCTCTTTTTTGAGATTGCTCGCATCATCGCTTCCAAGAAGCCAAAGCTACTTCTCCTTGAGAACGTTAAAGGGCTTCTCTCTCACGATGTCGGGCGCACGTTCGGAACTATCCTCTCCTCATTGGATGAACTGGGGTATGACGTGCAGTGGGAAGTGCTTAACAGTAAGAACTTCGGGGTCCCTCAAAACAGAGAGCGAGTGTTTATTGTCGGACATCTTAGAAAAGACTCCAGACCGGAAATATTTTCTCTCAGAAAGGATGACACAGGGAATAGTAAACAGCATGTTTCGAAGTCGCAAACCACTCGAGGTGTCCGGAATATGTCAGACCTTAAAAGTAGGTGGCGACACTCCATGCGTATTAGAAAACTCACACCAAAAGAATGCGAAAGGCTCCAAGGATTCCCAGATGGATGGACTGAAGGAGTAAGCGACACGCAGAGGTATAAGACCCTCGGAAACGCAGTGACGGTAAATGTAGTCGCCGAGATTGTAAAACGAATCATCGGCATTGAAAAGAATAATTATGTACAACGCAAATAATCCAAGACACAAATTAACTCCCGACCAAATAAAGCATCTTCAGCGTTGTTTTGAGGATGAAGGGTGGAGGATTAATTGGCTCTCGGTTTATTTTGGAATCTACAAAAAGTCGGTCCTCTTTCACATCAGGTACAACGGCTGGGTCCGACGGATGAAAGTCCAACGGCACATGCCCAAGGAAATAGCGGACATATACCGCGAACGCAGAAAGCAAAAGTACGAAATAAAACTTAAAGGAACGTACGAATTTATCAAGATGTCGGCTGAGCAGCACAGGATGGAAGGCTGCGGGCATGTCCGATGGGTTAAACGCTGCAGTCTATGCGGCCAGATACTCGGATCGGATGCGACAGACCATAAACATTAATCATCATGAAAAATATAACCAACAAAACAAAAAAAGAATTGCATCCTAATCCACTCAACCTATCGGCAAGATTCCTTGCCGCACGTCCTGATCTTGTCGGTCCTTGGATTATCGGAGCACATAGCCTTCTTCCAATATTTAAAACTGAGCATAAGGGCGCACTCGTTGCATACCTCGAAACTGTCCAAAGGGAATTTTTTGCTGCACTCGAACATTTTTGGAAAAAGAAGCATGCCGATCAGAAGATTACATACACATTCGGAACTATCTGCCGAAACTCCAAGGGCGAGGAGCGACTCGTGATCGGTATAACTCCAACAGAAAAAGGAAAGCCAACCTACGAGTACATGGATGACAACGGCAAAGTCGGCGCATGCAACGAGTCGAGCATGATGAGCTGGATGGAAAAAAGATAACAACAATCATATGCAAATCACTGACGTAAAAAAATACGAAAAAAACGCAAAGGAGCATCCGGGCTTCCAACTCGAGAAAATCGCAAGCTCGATAAAAGCATTCGGATGCAAGCAACCAATCATCCTCGATAAGGATAACGTTATCGTTGTTGGTCATGGTCGCTTTATTGCAATGACTGAACTGCTCGGCTACACGCTCATGGAAGCAAAAGCATTCACGAGAAAGGGTGAGCCTGTTATCCCCTACATGCTCATTGATGATTTGAGCGATGAAGAAATAAAAGCATATCGAATCGCCGACAACCAACTCAATGCTCTCACAGGACAAGACATGATGCTGATCACAGAGGAACTAAAGTTGCTCGACGAGTCAGGATTCGATATCACTCTCACCGGTTTTGACCGTGACATCATTCTTGAAGATGACGAGCAAGACGATGTGGTCCCTGAAGAACCGAAAGTGCCAAAAACAAAACTAGGAGATGTGTATCAGCTCGGTCCCCACACTATCATTTGCGGAGACTCAACAGACAAAGATGCATACGAAAAGACGGTCCAGCAAAGAAAAGCGGACTGCATATTTACCGATCCTCCATACAACGTGAACTATTCAGGCCGTGGAAAAAATACGAGCGAAGGAATCATGAACGATGACATGGACTCCGAAGCGTTCGATTCATTTCTTGAGAAAGCATTCGGATGTCTTAGTGATGTGGCAAAGACTGGTGCAGGTTGGTATGTCTTTCATTCAACATCAACACAGGCGCAATTCGAAAAGGCACTCAAGAAGTTTGGAATGGCAATCCGGAATCAACTCATTTGGAATAAGCCAACCGCATCGATGGGATGGGGTGACTACCGATGGAAGCATGAGCCATTCTTCTACGCATCAAAAGACGGAACCAAAACAGTCTTCTACGGTGACCGCACACATTCAACAATTGTGGACTTTCATGACAGCGAACAGAAACTCATCAACTGGGCAAAGCGACAAAAGAAATTGGAAACCGAAGGCAAACTCACGATATGGACTATGAAGCGAGACAAAGTAAATGAGTACAAACATCCAACACAGAAACCTGTGGAGCTTATTACTTACGCACTCCTCAATAGCTCGAAAGCCGAGGACTTGGTGGTCGATCCATTTCTCGGAAGCGGAAGCACACTCATCGCATGCCAGAAGACAGACCGTGTTTGTGCAGGAATAGAGCTCGACCCGAAGTTCGTAGACGTGATTGTTCAGCGATGGGTGGATTTCACCGGCATCGAACAGGTGGTCCGAAATGGGCAGCCCGAAAACTGGCCGAAAACCATCTATGAGCATGAACACCAAGAATAATGAAAACAATCAGCCGAAAGTGCTCCTTTTGGAAGCTCCTAAGTACGTTCCAAGGAGTGAGGAAGCTTCACGCCCCGTAGAGGCAAATAAGGGCATTTCCGAGGCTCCTTCCGACCCCTCGGATGCCCGTAAATACGGGCAAAATACGGGTAATTTAGATAGAGACCCTGTCACAGGGCAGTTCCTCCCAGGGAACTCAGGTAAGCCATTGGGAGCCAGACATTTCAGCACAATGTTCAGAGATTACGTCCGTGAGGCTGGTGCCATTACCAAGGATGGGCAAAAGGTTGGATTCGACAAGTTGATAGTGAAAAAGATGGTGAGTATGGCAGTGGACGGAAACCTTAAGGCGGCAGGAATGGTACTCGATCGTGTCGATGGAAAAGTCCCTCAAACATTCGAGGTAAACAAGACTGAGAGAATAGGAATCCTTGTAATGACCCAACAGGAAATCGAAGACCATGAATCAATATTCAAACGAAAATATGCAGAACCAAATACCAAAGACAATAATACCTCCAGTGACGGAGCACGGAATGAAGACACTCCGAGAGTCACGGAAGGAAGTGCGTACGAAACACACTAAGGAACACTTCGGGTACTTTCTCGCTTATTACCTTTCTAGGTATGTGAGGTGTGAGTACGCGGATTTTCACTACGAAATGATGGCAGATGTGCATGACCTGTTGGATTTGAAAATAAGAGAGATTGCATGGTTCATGTTTGGAGAAAGTGCAAAGACAAGCTTTGTAAAAGGATTGATTCTGTACATGATTGCTTACGACATAGAGCCATACATCAACGCAGATGCGTTTGATAGTACAAACTCTGAACGTATCCTGTTCGACGTTGTGTGGGAGCTTCAGACCAATAAAAGATTTATCGAAGACTTCGGAGAGAAATACAACACCACTCGAAGTAAAGATGAGGTAACCCAAAAGAGAGTAAAAGACTTCATCACCAATCCCATGAAAGATGACGATGGAAACATTATCAAGGAAGGAATACGTGTCGAAGCACACAGTACACAGGAATCAGTCCGAGGGCGTGTGCACGGAGCGATGCGTCCAGGCTTCGTGTTGCTGGATGACTTCGAAACCAAGAAGACTCTCAAAAGCGAAGCGTCAACAAACCAGATACGTACGCACATCCAAGAATTCAAGCGAGGTCTCGACTCTGCAAGACGGAGGGTTATATACCTCGGTAACATCCTGTCTGAATACGGAAACGTGCAAAGCATCATAGAACGTGGAAAGCATGATCCAGAATTGAGAGTGCGAATCGTTCCGATTTGCCAAGGAGACCTGATCACAGGAATACACACCCCAACATGGCCTGAACGATGGGTGATGACGGATGAGGAAGCCAAAGCAACAGGAAAGGTAAGCATCGAAAGTAAGAGGCGATCAATGTGGACACCAGAAGAAGGTGATATGGACTTTCAAGCAGAAATGTTGTGCCAACCAATAGACGAATCAAAAGCAATCTTCAAGCGTGACTGGTTCATGCCAATAAGTTGGGATGACCTTTTGCAAAAGAAACTAGCGGCTTACGTGACACTTGATACACCGAGTCGAAAAGAAGGAGAGGTTAGCAAAGACGGAGACTACGTGGGCATTTGCATCAACTGGGTAGACAGGGAAGGCAAATGGCATCTGAAAGCATGGAGAGAAAAGCTTGGTCCAACAGCGATAATCGAGAAGATGTTCGGTCTCTACGCATTCTTACTGCAGGCAGGTACACCACCGGTGAAGTTCGGATGGGAAGATACAGCGTTCACAAGAGGTCTTGAACCAATGCTAAGGCATGAGCAAAGAATGAGACAGATATTCCTACCACTCATGTGGCTCAAACATGCAGGAAGGTCGAAAGAGGATCGAATAAGAACAGGATTGCTGTACAGATACGAAACAAGAAGTGTCTATCACCTCAAGGGGGAATGCAAAGACTTGGAAAACGAGCTGATGCGCTTTCCTGATGCAGACCATGACGATACGAGCGATGCAACAGCGTATCAAAGCGATATTGCACGTCCTGCGGGAATCGATAAGCCAAGAGATGCAAGACCAGAGCCGATGATAGATACGGCATATGGCAAGGTAAAACCTGCATATGAAGATGAATTCTACGATGAAAGCCCTCAATACCCAGACATTGGGATATAGAGAGAAAGTAATACACCAAAAAATGCGTTTTATTACACGCATACTGAAAACACTATGGCATTAGCCCACTACAAGAAACGAGATGAACTGGCAAAGCAAGCTCTCAAGGAGATAGATTTTTCATATCGGTATAAGAAAGCTCGAATGACTTCGTGGAATAAGAACGAGGATATGATGAACCCTGACAAGTCCAGTCCATCAGTCATCTCACCTTACGGAGGATCAACCAATCAGGCAGACACGAGAGCTCAAGTGCCTTTGTACAAGATGCATGGATATGTGCACACAATCCTCTCGAAGATCGATAGTCCACTCACATTCAAGTACACCAAAGGTGAAACTGCAGATTTGAAGAAGTCCAAGCTGATGAACTCAATCAAGGATAAAGATGCGAAGATTGGACGTTGGAATTTCAAAGACTTAATGGGTAAACGAGACGCAGCAATTTATGGTCGTGCGATTTATCTTTACATGACTCGAAACGATAAGGGTCAGTATCGAAGCCTTCTCAACCTTATCGATCCTAAAGACTTTCTGATTGATCCAGATGTGGGAGGTTTATGCACCGAAGAAGAAGACGGAAGTGGGGTGGAGAAGGCTGCATACCTCGGATGGTGGAATACCAAACTCACACGAGCTCAGATCACAAAAGGAATTAAAGATGGAATTTACTACAAGAAAGTTGCTGAAGAATTGATTGCTGGTGGTACGAATACGAAAGCAACAACCAATCAAGATAACGATAAGGACAACAGAAAGCCTTCAGGTGCTCCCCGTGAGCGATACAAGAACGAGAACCAATTTATTTTTTATACATGGATAACCACAGACGAGAATGATGACCGATACTATCTCGTGCTGACACCTTCAGGAGACTGTATCAGGTGTGAGCCTTGGAAGGATATTCGAAGAAGTGGAAAGTATCCGATATGGACATGGGCAGCGTTTCCAGACCCTCGAGAGTTCTGGACTCCATCGTATTGCGACTTTGCACGAGGAATATTCCAAGCTCAGGAAAAGAGTATCAATCAGTCTCTCGATAACTCAGAACAGATCAACAGACCTCAGACAGCAGTCAACGTTGACTATGTCCGCAACTTAGCGCAGGTTCGTTATAGAAAAGACGGTTACATTGAAATTGAAGGAAACGTAGACGTGAACCGAGTGCTCCAGACACGACAGACTCCACCGATTGAAGGTCCATTCAAGGTGTACGACAAACTCGAGTCCATCGTCGAATCAGAAAGCGGAGTAACAGCTGACGTGAAAGGTACGAGCGATGAAGACACTCTCGGGATTTACGAAGGTAACCTCATGCAGGCAGGAGATCGATTCGGACTCCTAAACAAAAGCTATGCTGAAGGCTACTACCGATTTGCAGTACTTCACAAAGAAGGTGTGATGCAAGATTTGAAAAAGAAGATGGCAGTCCAGATACTTGGTCCGATGGGACTTGAGATAGAGATGGTAAGTGCTCGAGACCTGAAACCTTATCAGAATGACTACGACATCCTCGTAGAATCAAGTCTGGCTGAAGCTCAAAGTAATCTTGCAGACAGCAAGAACAAACTCACGTTCCTTGGAGCTTACAAAGGCGATCAGACAATCAACCAAAAAGTATTGTTCGAAACCCAAGCAACGATTGCGGGAGTAGATGACGACACAATCAAGAGACTCCTTGATACAAGTGATTACAACGCAATCGAAGTCGTAGCTCAAGCAGACGAAGCATTCCAGATAATTCTAGGTGGCGAGACTCCTCCACTTTACAAGGATGCAAACACAGCGTTCCTACAGAGACTCCATGACCTGTCTGACAAATACGATCACGAATTGAGTTCTGAACAACATGCGGCAGTATTCTCCTACATCGACAACATAACACCGATTGTAGAGAGGAACGCTGCTCGCTCGGTAGTTGCCGAGTCTGCAAAGGCAGGACTTATCAGCGGAGGGGGTCGGATGGTCGATGGAGCCGAACTTAAAGATGCTGAACTTGCTGCAGGAGAATCAATCCCACCAGGTGACCCAGGTGCGGAGGCAGCTGCAACCGCAGCATTATCAAAATAATAATTAAACTAAATCAAATTTATGACTGAATCAAACAATGTAAAATTCGTAGAAGCTGAAGGCAAATGGCTATGGAAGCGATACGACGAAAACGGATCGGTAATTTACCGAAGCCCATTATTTAATACCGAGCGTGAAGCTCGAGAGGACTACGATATCAACGGACGCAAGCAGAATGATGCGGATGAGACTAACCAGGAAGCAAAAGATATTCAGGTCGAGAATACTGCCCCTGACCGTGGTATCACTGGAGATACTACGATAAATCATCCTGAAGACGAAAACACAGCAGGAACTGCGACACTCGACGAAGGTCAGGAGCGTCAAAACGAAGATAACGGCGTAGGCCAAGCAACAATCTAATGCTGAAATTTAATTATCAGATCAAGAAGAAGGCGAAGGATAAGGGAGACTACCGAATCACCAAGCATGGCCAGATGGCAGAGTTTTCATTGCGTGAGCTGAACCGGAACATCGAACAGATCCGAAAGCAGGCAAAAGAAATGGAAGCGAATGCAAAGCTCCAAGAAGCACTCGCAGATAATATCCGTAGAGCCAATCCTGACCTCATGGCATACATGAAGAAGCTGACACCCAAGAAGCGTCATGCACTCATCATGCTCGCAATCCAAGAAAACAAAGCGAGACAGTTCAAGGATCAGGAGAAAGAAGCCAAGAGCATCCTTCGCACGATTACTAATGAGGACAAAGAAGTCCGTAAACAACTAAAGCTATGAGCGAAACACCAGAAGAAAAACCAGCAGTGCTAACTGGTCCGCATAATGCACAAGTTGAAGCAATCGCCGAACAGAAGGAAGTGGATGAGGCAGAGGTAAAGGAACTCAATCAAGCTATCGATGTGGCGAGTGACATTCTGTCATGGTCCAAAACTCCTGCAGGGAAGGATACAATCGAAAGACTCCAAAACGAATCACGGAAAGCGATGAATGAGCTGTTCGCTGTTCTACATGACAGCCCCGAGCTCGGGAAGCTCATCTCCGTGGTCGCAAGGTTTGAAGCGTCAGTGCAGATGTTGAGACGATTTATAGGTGCCAATGAAGACCTCGACACACTTCTCAATGAGCTTGCAAGGAAGCGACCAAGCGCAGCGTCTGAAACAGTAAAGTAAAGAATTTATCAAGAAAAGATAAAGAAATTATAAAGATAAAACCACTGGTAAGCCGGTGGTTTTTCTTGTTCAAAAGTAATGCACCATTTTTTGCTTTCTGATGCCATCAAACTAATAAGCATAGAGGGGCCAACCTCTTATTAATAAAAAGGTTAATTGCGCTAGTGCTCAGCGTTTCAAAGAGGAGCATCGATGGGGCGAAACCATCGAAATATAAAACGTATATGCCAAAACCACACAACACGGAAGCAGCTCCCGAGGATGAAAAGTCCAAAGCTGCAGGGGAATCACAGCCAGCCGATAAGGGTGGCAAGAAAGATTCAGACAACCCTTCAAATGGTCAATCGATTGCACAAGTTGCAGGAGCAGAAAACGGTTCAAAGGGAAGCAAGCCTGCAGAAGGCGATGAGAAAGAAAGTCTCATAGTCGACCTGAAGAAAGAGAATCGTGAAATGAAAAAGATGATACGTGACGAGGTCATCCCTACCATTCGTGATTTGCAACAGCAGATCAAGAAAGGTGGTACAACCGCCGATGACGCCTTAGACGAACTCGACGAACTCGCCAAAGAGTGGGAATTGCAGCCGAAGTTTGTACAGAAGCTTGCAAACATTCTCCTCACAAAGTCCAAGAAGCAATTCGAAGACGAGTACCTTTCAGATATCAAAGACATTAAGAAAAAGACTGAAGATCAATCAAAGGAGATCTCTAACGCTCAGATTACCGGAGCAATCTCGAAAGAGTTTGACCGAGTCATTGCTGATAACCCAGATCTTGCCAAGGTTGCCAAAAAAGAAGCCGTGAAGAAATACATCATGTCGAGCGAGGAAAACCTCAGTCGAACGATGGAAGACATTCTCGAGGAACTCTATGGCAATTCTGAAAAGCCAGAACCAGGCATGGAAGGCTACAGCTCTCAGGGGAACAACCATCAGAAGGAGCCAGACTACAAGACTCCAAGCGAAGATGATCACAAGCGTATCGCTCAGTCTCGTGAAAAAGGGGGTCAGGAATTCGAAAAGTACCAGGAAGGTCTTATCGATCGATTGACTCACCGATCACGACATCGAAAGTAATTGATTCTGGAAGGGTAAATTTATTCATCTAATTTTATCCAACCATGTTAGTACAATTCAAAGAACAGTTCGATAACGCATATCAAGCGGTATTCGACAAAGTGCTCGTGGCTATGGAGATCGCCAACACACGTCTCGAGAAGAAACTCGAGTATGGAGCCTCAGTAAAACGTGTGAAGTATTCTCTCGCACCAATCCGCGTGCGTAACATCACAATCGGTGTAAACCGAACCATTGACCAGCTCAATGACTCTGGTGAGACCTTGCTCGTTAACAAGAACAAGGGTGCGGACTTCCGTGTCTCAAAGAAAGAAATGATTCAGGCTGGCCCACTGAATCCGGCAGAGACAATCGGTGCCGAGGTAGCCAAGAAGCTGTCTCGTTACATCGATGCCGATGTGTTCGCTCAGGTAAAGAATGCTCTTCAGACATTCGATACAGGAGACTTGACCACAATGAGCTCGAATGGAACGGCGATCGCTCTTTCCACTACAAACATTCCTCAGCTTTTGGCTCAGGGACGTGCGAAACTTCGAAAGGCAAACCAAGACCTCACCAGTCTTGCACTTGTCCTCGACAGTTATGGTGGATCAATCATTGAACAGTACGTCATGTCTAAAAACATTGACCTTGCTGCTGCAGCCTTCAAGAACGGTTATGCCGGTCCTGTCGGTGGTGCGGAGCTTTACCTCTCCGAGAACCTTCTCGCAGAAGCTGTCATCACAATGTCAGCAAACCCAACAGCCGGTCAGACATTCTCAATCAATGGATTCGTGTACACCTTCGTGGCAGCCATTGGTTCTACACCAGGTAACGTGCTCCTTGAAGCGGGTGTTGATGCGACTCGAGACAACCTCATCGATGCGATTCACCAGACAACTGGTACTGCAGGAGTGAAGTATGTCGCATGGACTGATGTTGATCCTGGTTATGACCAGTCAAACTGGGTCGACTTGCAGCTTGCTGCAGTCGATAACGATGGTGCAGATACCATCACTATTACCGGAACTGGTTCAGGTCGACTTGTATTCGGCGGAAACGCTACATATACGGTAACCAAGAACCTCGTCCACGCTTACTACGGTAAGAAAGGTGCAATCGACGTGGTCATCCAAGACCTTGCCGAAATGGAAATGGTGGACGATCCATATCAGCGAGCAAAGATCATCCGAGCAGATGCAATCTACGGAATCTTTACATTCGCAGACGGAAAGCCACAGTTCCTCGACGTTCTTCTTCAGTCTTAACAGACTCACTGACCCGAGTTCGCTCGGGCTCAGTGCCAGGGTCAAGCTTAGCCTTGTCTCTGGCACTGAGAAATAAAAAACAATTATGGCAACACCACTTACAGGACAACAAATCATAGACCGATTCGAACTCTACACAGACGATACAACCGATCTGTCGAGTGATGAGGAACTTATACTCGCAAACGACAAGTTGCGACTCGTTTACATGGAACAGCCGTGGGAGTTTCTACGCAGAAAGAAAGCAGGAGTGATTGAGAGTGATGGGAAGATAACTCTTCCATCCGACTTCGATGAATTTCTTGAGAACTTCAGCGATGATGCTGCATATGGGGAACCAGTAATGAAGGTTGTGTACATGGGCAGTCAAAAGGCGCCGTACTTGGTAGTTCCAATGGGGCAGAGAAATGCAAATAGCTTCAGCAATGTGTGCTGGATTGATCCATCAGATGGAAAGATTAACTTTGCACAAAGCCCAGGTGTAGGTGCGTCTTACGAATACGACTACAAGACAAGTCCTGATGACATCACAGTATCAACATCTCCAAAGCTCCCAGCCGAATATCATCCAATGATTGTTTTTTCAATGCTTATCGATGAAGACATTATCAAGAAGTCCGAAAAGGCGAGAAGTAACATGCAGGATAACGCTGTGCAATACCAACGCTATCTCAAAAACCTTAAGTTGCGTGATGCACGCTTTAAACTCGCATAAATTATGGCTGACCATGAAATCAAAAAATTTGCAGCAGGGGTCCATAACCGAGAGGACAACGAGGATACGCCCAAAGACAGCGCAAAAGATTCTTTGAATTGGATTACTATTGATGGACGAATAGAACTAGCTCGAGGAAAAGTAACGGTGGGAGATGAAGGATCAGCAGGAACGTGTCCTGCAATCCATATTGGATACAAAGCAAACGGTTCAGCAATTCTCTGGAGAAAAGTAGCAACAGCAATCCAGTATTTCAATGGACTGACATGGGTAAGTGTTGTCACAGGGCTCAATCCAAACGACTTATATGTCTTCACGAATTACAGCTCTCTCACAGGTGCGTGGACATTTGCAGGCGGCCCCGGTGGACTTTTCAAGTTTGCGAACGCAAATCCTAACGATTACATCCAACTATATACGACTACAGACTTTTTCTGTGGTTTCCCACTGATCGACAAAGCGAGGATGTATCTCTGGGGAATTATAAAAGATACAACGGCTCTTTATCGAAGTTATATCGACGTTCAGCGTGATGGAGTGAGCTTCACTCAAATATCCAATGAAAATATTGCAAGTGGAAACGGATCACAGATCACATTCTCCGGAGTTTTGGCATTTAAACCTGGACAACCAAAAAGAAATTGCGCACTAGTTACCATAAGATGCATAGATGGGGGCGGTGAGCTATTTACAGACGATAAGAATGGAAACCTAAAAGGAAATGCAGGAGGTGTCGGAACCATTAATTACATCACAGGTGCATGGATGGTGACTTTTGTGACAGTACCTTCAGCATCGGCAAACAACATCCAAGCTACATACATCTGGGAAAACAGCACAAGCAAAGGAGTTGCTGATTTTACATACAGTGCGTCTCGTCTTGCAGGTGAAGGTGATGTGATTCGACAGGATGAAGGAGGTGATGCAATCCAACAACTCGTGATTGGTATCGACGGAAACTACTACTCGCTTAAAAAACAGAGCGCATATCAGCACAAATATACGGATGACGATAAAACATTTAATAACCAAGTAGTCCGAAGAAACATCGGAGTTCTTACACGAAAAAGTGTAGTCACCACAGGGCGTGGTGTGGTATTCATCAACACGGCAAATCCTGACCGTCCACAACTCACTGTTCTCGAAAAGAATCCACTCGGCGATGATATTCTTGCAACAGAACTCATTCCACATTTTGCATGGGAAAAGTTTGATTACTCAGATGCAGTCATGGAAACATACGGACAATTTATCGTCCTTTCTTGCCGAGCCCTAAACAGTATCGTAAACGATCGTACTCTCATCATCGACATCGTAAAGAATACTGTAGACATTTCCAATTACGGAATGAAAGCACTCGCAAAAGACTCGGGTGTGCTCTATGGAGGAAGTCCTCACACTCAAACAGTTTATAAGATCCTGAATGGCTTTGATGATGACAGCTATGTCATTCAAAACAACTGGGATAGCAAATACGAAACCTACGGCGTCAGAAGGCTAAAGAAATATCGTCGCTTGCGATATCGAGGTGAAATAGACCCTGCTCAGTATGTGGAAGTGTACGCCGATTTTGATGGAGCAGGATATTCACTGGTTGGAACTATTCGTGGAGATGCGACATATGTTAACCGAACCAGTCCATCAAGTGTCGGTACAACAATGGTTGGAGAGGCGGCAATTGGTGGGGATGGAGAGACAAAAGTCTACCCTTTTGAAATGCAGATAAAAGCCATGAAGATACCGAAGTTCAGGCGCAGAAGTATCAGGTTCGTGGCAAAGGGTATCGGATACGTGAGCATTATGGAATCAGTAGACTGGGACATTTTGACCTACGAAGACAAGCTACCGAAGGTTTATAGGCAAAAACAGCACGTCAGTCTTGATGGCGAACATGTGAACCAGTAATGCACCATGTTTTGCACTTTTTTGAATACATACTTTCAACATGGCATCAAAACTCACAAAAGTCGTCGCAAACTTCGAGACATCACTCGCAACTAAACTCGGAAACGGTGCCGTTTCAGGTGCTTTGACTAGCGTAATTGATAAGAACGGCGTAGCACTTCCCGATGCAAAGTACTGCATGATCGTTGATCGAGGAACCGGAGATGAAGAACATCTACTCTTCGACCTTACCGGGAATGCGATAGCAAATATTATCAGCATTTCACGACAAGGAGCTCAGACACCAGGAGTGCAAAATCTAAATGGGCATCGTGCGGGAGCAAAGTGTTATCTTACCGACTTCGTTAATTTGAAAATTATCGTCGATATGTTGAACGGTGATGAGCCGTTCAACGGATCAAAACCTCTTAAATACGATTCAGCGCCCGCACTTAGTGATCCTCGTCATATTCCCGATAAGGAATATACGGATTCGGCACTCGCAGGAAAAGCCGAGCTTGATGGCAATAATGTCTTCACTGGAGAAAACTCCTTTACTCAATCACCGAGTATTCCAAATGCTGCGACATCAAATCAGCCGGTCACATTGTCACAACTTATGGTCGCGGCACTCGTGGGAATTCCTGCAGGTTTTGAAAACGTGGACATTGTCAGGAATCAAGACGGATGCGTTCGATCCATTCATGACAACGTGAACGGAAAAACATATGTCATGGAGTACGACCCAAATGGATATGTACAAGCCATTTATGACGGATCGACAAAGACAAAAATAACCAGTGTCGACGGCCGACTTATTAGCAAAGTAACAAATTAAAAATAAATTTATGAGCGTAACACTATTTACAGACAAAAAACCACAAGCTGTTTCTCCAAAAGGTGAATGGCTTTTCCCTCAAGTGATGATGATGGAAGTAAACCGCCTCGGGCAGGTGAGGTATCCAGCAGTAAAGGCCAGGGGAACTCTTACTCTTGCCCTTAATGTATCAAACGGCGAAACAGTACTCATTGGTTCAAAGACATATGTCTTCGTGAATACGCTCACGGGTGTAGACGGGCAAGTGAAGATCGGAGCCTCGAAAGAGGAATCAATTGCGAACCTTATCGCAGCAATTAATCTTGATGGAACTCCAAACTCCCAGTACACAACACAAACAACTCTGCATCCTGCTGTGTATGCAAAGGTAGGTCCGACCACGGCAAAATTACTTGCTGTCGCTAAAGTGGGCGGTGTTTCCGGCAACTCAATCGCTCTTGGCGAGACTCTTGTTGGTGCTGGAAACCAATGGGATGCTGCAACCCTTGGAACGACTGTGGCCGGTGCAGACGAATCTGATGCTGACTCGCTCATTCACCCTCACTACTACGGAGGCGTGAACAACAACTCTGGTCAGCAGTACAACGTTCGTGAACTTTATTATCACGGAAGTGGAGAAGAAGATGCATCTGACGATAGGTTGTGGCAGCACAGACACGCTGTAATGAATTTCCCAATGAAGGAATACAAGCTTCTTGCTGGCGCAACCAGAAAATTGTTCCTGCCGAACCACTTAGATCGACTTGTAAAACGAATCGACGTTCTGAATGTTAAGTCATTCATCAAGAGACCAGAATGGCAATCAACAATCTCATCACCTTTTGCGGAAAGCACAAGCAACATCACATTTCATACAGTAGAAATGGGTGATGACAGATTTGCACTTTTCTACCGACAACAGGCGGGAACATCAGGAATCTACGTCATCATTGGACAACTTGCATCAAACGGAATTATTACATGGGGAACTCCCACAATTATCACGACACTCGACCAGTTCGATTCAAACTTTGATGCTGTCCTCGTAAGTACAAATAAAATACTCTGCACGTTTGGACATGGGGCAAGTACGTTTACTCATACAGCCTCAATTACTGTATCGGGAACTGTGGCATCGGTGAACACTCCGGTCCAAGTTGTTGCCACAAACTTCACTTGGAAAAAGCTCTGCAAGCTAGATAATGACAAAGCACTTCTTGCTGTATTTACAGGAACAACATTATCGATTTATGTTGTCACTCTCTCGGGTACTGTACCTTCGTACGGATCAGTAGTGAACCAAGCAACATCACAATATCCGCATATCGTTCAAAATGGAACCGATAAGGCACAACTGGTCTTCTGGGACAGCACAGCATCCCGTGTGAAATCCTCTGTGATTACTGTGACAGGTACGACTCCAACAATTCAAGCATCTATTGTAATTGGATATGAAGGCAGCTTTTCTTACAAAGCAAATAATCTTGTTCAAGTAGCAACCGATAAGTTCGTCTACTACCACTACAACGGAAATCTTCACCCATACCGCGGTCGTGATCGAGCAAAATTTGTCATGCTCAATATCACAGCAAACACGACAGCCATTTCACATACACTCGAGATGAGAAATGGTGTATATGACGGAAACCTTAACTACTTCAAAAAGTTAGATGCAAATAACTGGATGATTTGGAACAAACCACAGGGTCGTGTAGGAAAGATGACACTTGATCTCACAAATAACCAGATGACAATCAATGATATTCCTTATCAACATAGTATCTGGGATAACGGTACCTATCAGACAAACTTCATGCAAAAAAGCGCGGAAACAAATAATATCCAGCGCTCTCCAGAACCAGCAATTACAACAAATGGATGGGTGTTCGTTGCTACTGACAACAACATAAATGGAGGAATCGTGGCGTGGACTGACAAAACATTCAGCTTTGAAGTTTATCTCGATGATGAACTTGTCGGTACATACAACAAGACAGTTCCAGGTGCTATCGAAGGTGTAATTGTTCGAATCCCACTCAACCGATTTGAAGTGGCACTAAAAATCAAGAATCCAGGAGCGGTCGACCTGTTCTTCATGATGCCTAACCTCGTAACTTCAATCGAATAAAACAATGAATTCCTACACGATACAGTACGGCGATACCTTAAGTGGAATCGCATCAAAGACGGGTAAGAGCGTTCAGGAACTGATGCGTCTCAATCCGTCTATTACTGATCCCAACAAAATATATGCTGGGCGCTCTTTGTCGTTGGGAAATTCAACACCCGCACCCGCATCTACACCTGCTCCTGCATCAAATAATTCAAAGCAGACTATTGCTCAGGTGGCAAAAGTAACGGTCCCGACTTATGTTGAAGATCCAACAACGACACAAATAGGAAAAAGCTACAAGTCCCAAGCTACTGACACCGTAAACGAAGAAGCTGTCAGATCAGCTACAAGAGCACGTATTCAGGGGCAAATTGACGCCATAAATGCCGCTGTGAGCGATCAAATAGCAAACTTCAGGAATACCACAGGGAAGAATCGCCAAGGCCAATCGTACGCCCTCGCAGCAGCTGGTGGCCGAATTGGAAGTGCAACTGGAGAGGCGGAATTTAGGACAACAGAAGACTATAACAATCAAGAGGAGCAGACATACCGAAGTGAGGCGAATGTGAAGATCTCACAATTACTAGGTGCTTCAATGCGGGATGCTCAGGCAGAAATTGAAGCGAAGCGTACTGCAATCAAAGAAGGTGCTGAAAAGTACTTCCAGTTCCTCGAGACACAAGGTCAACGAAAGAAAGATCAGATCACATCATTCCTCAAAAACATGCTCGCACTTGGAGTTGATCCAAAAGAAATTAGTGATGCTGACTTTGAAAACATTCAAGATCAGTATGGATTCAGTAAAGATCAGCTTGTCTCGTTGTTTGGTGATCTGAAAGCGCAAAAAGTAGCTGCTGATCAGGAAGCACAAATGGATGCAGCTGATCTTGATCAAAAGAAAGCAACTACAGAAAAAACACGAGCTGAAATAAATCAATTTGATCTTAGTGAGGGTCAGGCTCGATATGTTTATGATCCTGAAACCCGGAAGACGACAGTCATTGCTTCAAAAGCAAAAACGTATGCACCAACAGGTGGTGGTACTTCATCTGACCCTGTTATTGATTCATGGGTAAGTCAGATTAATGGCGGAAAGGCTACGATCGCAAACGTACCGGCGAACCTTAAGAACGCTGTCATCACCGCACTCAATAACTCGACACCACAAGATTCAGGCTATCAGATAAGCAATCTCAAAGGCGCACTCGATAATGTACAAAAGCTCAAAGGTGCGGCAGGTCCTAGTGCAATAAGCAGAAAGCTCGGTGACGTTTTTGTTGGTGATTCTTCATTTAGACAACTTGAGGCGTACGTAGATACTGTTAAATCAAATCTTCTTACTCTGGTAACAGATCCAAATATTAAAAAGTTCTTCGGTCCGCAGATGTCTAACCGTGACGTTGAGCTCATGACTTCAACTGCGTCATCTCTTGATGCGCAACGCTTAAGTCCTGAACAGATTCAGGCAGAAGTAGATAAGGTCAATGCCTTCTTGGTGAAATACGAAGCTGCCCGCAATAGCAGTGGTCTTGTCGATACCACAGCTACACCAGAACAAAATGCATTAAGGACTAAATATCAATACTAAAATGCTTACAGAATCCAGAAGACAACAACTTGATAAGATCGTTCAGCAAATGGTCGCTAACAAAGAAAGCGATGCGAATATTCAATTTGTCGTAAATGACTTCAAACAGAAATATGGAAATGAAGTTCAAGCTCCAACAACTCAAGAGCCAGAGAAAAAAAGTCTTGGCTCAAAGATTTGGAGTGGAACGAAAGCTGTAGGCAATGCGCTCATCTCAAGTGAGAAAAAATTCGGGAAGAGCATTGCAGATGCTTTGCCCTCGTTTGTGCCTGGGAGTGCAGCATGGACAAATAAACAGAATGAGGAACTCATGGCACAAAGTCAGGAAATTACTGACAATCTTTTGAAAACCATCAAGCAGAAAAAAGAAAGAGGCGAAGACACATCTCGTCTCGAAGTGGCACTTCAGCAGCACCTAAAAGATACAAGCCAGCCCCCGATTGATATCAATGAGACAAATGCGAGTGTAAATAAAACAGCGAAGCAAATATTCGGAGAAGGTCTTGGTGTGGCTGTAGATATTCTTTCAGCAGGATCATACGGTAAAGCAGCTCAAGGTGCTCAAAGCGGAAAACTTCTTATTGCAGGAAAAACATCTGGGAAAGTTGCAACTGTTCTCGGTAAAGCAGGGATAGGAAGCACAGTCTCACCTGCAGCCGGAGCATTACCAAGCATTATCGGTGGAGGCACAAAAGCTCAAGCTTTTCTTAAGGGTGCATGGCAAGGTGCAAAACAAGGTCTGACGTCCGGTTCTGTATGGGGAACAGCCCAAGGAGCAACCCGAGCAATGCAAGACAACAAAAGTAATTCGGAGATCGTCGAAGATGCTCTTACTGGCGGTGTGATTGGGGGTGCAGCTGGTGGAACTGTCGGAGCGATTGTTGGCGGTACAAGCGGATATTTAAATCGTCGAAGGGAAATCAACAACATGCTTAAACCTTCAATGACTCCCGATGAGACTATCAATTCGCTTCATGACGAAATTGCTAAGCATGCTGATGAAGATTCATTCAAAGCTGCAATCAAAAACGGCGATTTGAGCATTGATCAGGTTTATCAAAAAGATGGTGCTCTTAATCCCGAACTTGCTAAGGGGCGCATTGATGATATTGCAACAAATTTGGATATGAATGTTCCAGGTGCAGGAGAAAAATACCGAACACTCATTGATCCTAATAAAACAACCTTTGACGAATTGATCTCAAAGGCAGATGACGTGATTGATGAAAGTAGAAAGATTCCAGCTGATGTAATTAACTATTCTGTAGGTGCGGACGGTAAAAAAGTTGTTGATGCAAAAGCAACAGAAGCTCTAAAGTCAGGTATTGCAGACCAAGATGTTGCCTTTATTAAGAACGCCTCTCCTGAAGATAAAAAAATATTTGATAAAGCTATGAAAGTTGCGGAGCAGGCATCAAAAGATAAGACATACTCACGTCAGCCAATCGAACAGGCTGGAAAAATACTCATTGAACAGGCTGATACAGTCGAAAGCGCACGTCAAAAAGTTGGTCAAGATCTTGGTGTTTTGAGATCGAAACTTGGCAACACCCCTGTCACAATCACCGATACAGCTGATATTTTCTATAAAGACCTTGATGATGCCGGAATAAAAATAACTAACGATGGTCTCGATTTCTCAAACTCTAAGTACGCAAATGTTCCTAAGGTCCAGAAGATAATCGAAAGCGTTCACCAGAGAATCTCCAATCTTGGAGAACAATCAAACGTAAAGACTGTGGACATGATCAGACAGCAACTCGGAACTGAAGTTGATCTCGGAACTCTTGAAGGAAACCTCGATAAAAGTGCAAAGCGAATCCTTCAAAAAGTATATGGAGGACTGGGAGACAATATCGCATACATCGATACCGATTATGCGGAGCTTTCAAATGAGTATTCAAAGCTTACTAGTGCGATGGATTATTTCCAGCGTGCTCTCGGAAAAGACTTTGAAGCAACAAAGATCGATTCATCACTTAGAGCCGGAGAGGTTGGCCGAAGAATTCTCGGTAACGCTTCATCACGCCCTCTATCGATTGTGCAGAATATCCAGGATCTCGCAAGGCAGTATGGATATAACAAGAATATCGATGCAAGAAGTCAGTTCTTATTTGCAAATTTTCTTGAAGACTTGTTCGGTACGACTCAGTCACAAAGTCTCCAGCAGCAAATCACAAAAGGTGTGAATACCGCAGAGGAAGCAACCGGAGCACTTACCGATGTCGCCACAGGAAATGCCTCAGGATTGCTTTCAAAGGCTGTAAGGAAAGGAATAAACTTAGTACGAAACATTACACCTGAAAGACAAATCGAAGCTGTGCGAGCTCTAATCTCTCAATAAAGTAATACACCCTTTTTTGTCGCAAGGGACATCTATGCTTTAGGTATGGAAAAACAAGAGACGTTCAAGAAATTTTTATATAACCAGGTCTCTCTGGTAATTGGAATCGTCGGCGTGTCATTCGGAATCTTTAACATGCTCCAAGCACCAAAGAGTGATATTCAGGTTATCGAAGCTCTCAATAATATTCGAGATAACCACATTCATACAATCGAAGAAAACGTAAAACGACTAGACCAAGCGAACACCGAACGCTATCGGGATACAAGCGAGCGATTGATAAAAATTGAAACAATCCTCGATGAACGATTACCAGCTAAAAAATAATTTATGAATATATCATTTCAACAAACACCAAATTACTCAGTTGGTCCTACAAAGAAAGCCATTGTGGTTTTGCATTTTACGCTTGGTTCATATGGCGGCGCAGTGAGCTGGCTCTCAAATGCGAATAGACCAAACCGATCCTCTTCACATTTTGTGATTGGTAGAAAGCCTGGTGAAATAGTCCAGCTAGTAAAAATTACTGACATAGCATGGCATGCAGGAGTAATAAGTAACCCAAACGATAGAGCAAAAAAAGTAATGCTCAAGAATCTGGATGGCTCATGGGTCAATCCAAATCAATACACTATAGGAATTGAACTCGCGGCAGGATATGACGTGGATCAGGATGGTGTTGTTGAATCAAACGAAAATGACATAACCGAATGGCAATATGACCAACTTATAGAACTTATAAAATCATTTTCAAACAATCCGGAGACGGCATTCGTACTTGATCCAAAAAATATCATCATCCATGGAGATATAACCGACTATAAAGAAAAACCAGAAAATGTACGAAATGAAGTAATAAAAAAACTATTCACTCAGTCGGTCCCAAACAGGGAAGTGATAAAGGCACAAATTATTAATCTATTAAACCAATTATAGCTATGGAAATATTAAAATCAGCATCAAAAGTAGTTTTTATTCTGATGGCAGTGGCGACCATTGCTGGGATGTTTGTGGGTAGAATTGATCCTAAAGATTTTATGATCCTAGCATCAATGGCATTCTCATTTTACTTTGCAAATAAAGGGGAAACGAATGTCCCGTTTGCCGGTAAATAAATTCTCTGTTCAAAACACTAAAAAAAGTGTAGAATTATAGAGTAATTTATGGCTGAAAATAACACTATAATTCCTGAGGAAGCGTATCTACTCGGTCTCATAACAGGCCGAGGTCATTTCTTCATGGATAGCTTTTCAATCGCAATTGAATTCTCACACACAAATGAATTTATTGCTGGGATTGCTCATTGCCCAAAATGTGGGTGGTTAGCAACTGACAATAAAAATGGCGGACTAAAATGTAAAAATCCAGAATGCGGTCACATTCTAGACTCGTCAGTAAAAAAGACATACAATCAACCACTTTCTACAGTCGAATCTTTAAAAAATGTGATTATACCTTTTCTAAAGACCGGTATTAATGCTGAATTTGATATTACAGGAAATAAGTCCATGACAATTCTAGTTATTGATTTAAAAAATGACAAAGACAAATTCAAGGATATAACAAGATTTTTTTCACCGGACACAAGTTTCGATAGATTTCATATTCCGAAAGAATTAGAGACTGCAACAAAAGAAGCAAAAATAGAATTTGTGAATGGATTACTTGATACATCTGGTTTTGCAAATGCGGGTGGTTGGTTAAATCGTGATGGAAAAAATGGACACGGAAGAATGAGAGTTTACTATCAAATAGTTAGAAACTGGCATCTCCCCGTAGAAATCGATAACTTCATGCGTTCGCAATTTAATCTCCCAATACATACGATAGACTGGGGTCATCCAAATATTCGAGATGGTAATTTAAATGACTTTTATGAGACAAACCCAACGAGTTGGGGTCGTGAACATCAAATAAAATTCTTTCCAGAATATTATGGAGATTTTAAATTCCGTATAAGTTCTAAACAGTCAATGTTTGATGAATTAAAAGCTCATAATCTAGGAGTTAAATTTGATAATATTGACGACTGGTTTCCACCTTCAAAAATTACCAAAGGGAAACTCAAGGCATACCATCCGGGAGAAAATGATTTAAGAATTCCAGAATCGGCTCGAAGACATTTTGATGCTTTCTGGCAGATCAATCTTGCAATGGGGTGCAAATATCTTCAAGGATTGCAAAGTAAATCAAAAAATCCTGATCTTTTTGCTATCACCGGTGATATAGAGCTAGATGAGGATTTTTCTAAGATTCAGGCTGAATTTGATATTATTAGAAATGAGCTAACGGAAAATGCAACTAATAAAAAAAGGCCAGAGAAAGCTCCATCTACAAAGAGAAAAACTGAGAAGGAGATGGCTGAGCAGGCAATGTACGAACCATTAACTGTATTTTTTACAGACTATTTGTCAAAAAAATATAGTGAACCAGCAGATGCTTTTGATACATCAGCGGGAAATCTAAATCTATTTTTGAAAAATAGAAATCGAGAATTACTTGATGTTTTTGATTATTGTGATAAGTATCGAATTAAACCAGATGTTGTAGGTTTTCTTGAAAAACAAAAAGCTCTAGCCTTCATTGAAGCAAAAATTACACCACTTGATTTGAAAAGTCTGGGTCAGCTTATGGGTTATTGCTTCGTTGCACAGCCAATAGAAGCTATTCTCATTTCAACAAAAGAACCGTCACTATCCCTTATTAAAGTACTCAAAGCACGTCCAGATTTACTACAATATGCTGAAGGTCGAATGATTCAGCTTGCTACACTTCAAAATGGAAAAGTTAACTTCATCAATATTTAATTATATGGACAAAAATATTTTTACAAACAAATTAAAGAATTGGCTAAATAATTTTTTGAATATAAAATTTTCTGAAACACATGAAGTTGTATCTGTTTTAATACCAGAGACGAGTCTGGCGAAAATGAATAATGATGCTATTAAACAAATAGCAAATTATTCTACATGGGAATTTAAACCAGATGTACTCGGTATTTTAAAAAATAAGAAAAATTCTCGTTTAGAATTGGTACTACTCAACAGATCAACATCCGCACTCAGTCTTAAAGAATTGGGTGAGATGAATTGTTACGCCAAACTCACTGGCGCTCTTTTGGCATTTGTCGCTTCTACAAATGGAGTATCCAATGAAGTAAACATCCTTCTACTTGAGGATAAAATAAGACAGAGAGTCCTTAGCTATGGGGAAGGACAAGATATTATTGTCGTTGGTTGGGATGAAAAAAATGACCAAATCAGCGAAGATTCAGTCATTCCTTTCTCAAAAAAAGATTTTATTGTTAACTAAGCTCTTTTCCAGTAGACACAAATAAATTCGTGTACCTTATTGAATCTGAATACCCAAGGGTAACCAAGCGTTTTCATATTGTTATATTCTTTCTGTCGGTCCCATATAACATACTCTTCAAGTTCAAAACCTATTTCTCGCATTATGCGACTTTGATCTTCGTGCAATGGATAGAATTTATCCTTTTTACGAATATCCATAACGACGCAGATACATCGCTTGTTGGGTTTTAGTGTTTTGTAGACCTCAGTATAAACAGTTTTTAGATCTTGGAGAAAAGCCTCGTAGTCGTGAATATTACCAATATCATCGTCTGAATCGGAATACTTACGTCCATCTTTCATGTCAGCAGTTCTCTTCATGGTTAAAATATCCCAATATGGCGGTGATGTAACCACTAGGTCTACTGAATTTGGTTTGACGTGCTTTAAAATGTTTCTTGAATCCTCGCAATAGATCTTGGGTTCAAATCTTTTTACTTTTTTATCAAAATTTTCATCAGCTTCATGTTTTGTAACTCTACCTTTGGCAATCTCGCAGTAGTCCCTATTTAAATCAAAGCCGATTCCTTTCTTTCCAAGGTTGTGAGCTGCTTTTAATGTTGAACCAATACCCAGAAAAGGATCGAGAATGACCTCACCAGAATCTTTTGTGTAGATTTTAATGAGTTTCTCGACCAATTGCTGTGGAAACATTGCGGGGTGCTTCAACTTCCTCTCCTCGGATGTTTTACCAACGTCTCTCCAAATACTAAAGGAGTTTTGTAGCCACTCTTTGCCATTTAAGTTGTTCATTTTTTCAGCCATATTATTTTTTTACAGTTAGTAGGAACAAATGCTCCTTAGTTATAATTTTCGACCCATCTTGATTAATTGCGCGGTATCGTTTGTGTTCTTTTGTGTATTCCTTAACTTCACCGCGAGTTGAAAGAATTTTTTTGAGCACAGGAATCGGTATTATTCCTTCGTCGTTGTAACTCAATAAAATATATTTTGCTTTTGCTTTTGTTACTAAATCTAGA
The DNA here is from genome assembly GCA_903933735.1 of uncultured bacterium. Lineage (GTDB taxonomy): Bacteria > Patescibacteriota > Minisyncoccia > Phycocordibacterales > CAIZLB01 > CAIZLB01. Next base: position 56,368 of record CAIZLB010000006.1, read on the forward strand.
AGCGCGTCAGCAGCCTTTCGAGAAATTGAATAATCCGATTTTTGATCCTCATAAGGCCTCATTCCCGCGTTTCCATATATCTCAGGAATTTTCCTAAACCAACCTTCCGCCACCAATTCTAGAAAAAAATAATTTGATGCAAATTGCCTAGCGTTATATGGGGGATCTAGGTATAGAATATCTACTTTGTGCATCCCAACGAGATCATTTGCATCGGCTCGAAAGGCCCTGTTTTCTTTTTTGTTATCAAACACTTCTCCATGTTCTAAAGTGATATTTTTTAAAGCCCGTCTGTCCCAGCTTTTCAAAAATGCAGCGTAGGTACCTGTTACATTTGCAACAAGACTGATTGCGTTTATGAGACTTGCAATAAGATAATAATATTCTGTTTCGGAAATTAATTTACTATTCTTCCAGTTCTCGATATTTTCTCTAATCACATCAACCTTTTTAGCATTTTCAACTGAAAGATACTGACGTTTGTTTCCGTTAAATGGTGAGTAATTTTTTGTAATGAATCCAGCCTTACCCTTAAGTTTATTTAGATGATCAATAATATCATCCGACAATCCTAACTTTTTAAATTTAGGGATTTTAGCCGTTTCAATATTTGTTCGAGCCAGCGAGTATGCGAACTCTAAAAAATCGTTCGAATAAACTGTATAGCCAAGTTTTTTAAAATGTTGACCAACTGCAGTTGTCCCACTAAATATATCGAAAAAAATTGCCCCTTTTTTTACGGGTAAAGTTGTAACGACATCCTCAATGTAATCAAGCAGTTTGGTTTTGCAACCGTAATATCTCATGTCTCCTTATTTTAGCTTACTTTTTGCAAAATACATAGTCATTTGCATACCAAGCGCTCTTTATAAGGGTACTATTTTATGGTAATATTTTTTTATCTTGAAAACCCCAAAAACACATGCCTATTACCAAATTAAAAGACATAACAAATATTGATGCTTTCGACACCTTTCAATGGGGTGGGAGTGATCTAAAAAAATACAACTTAATTTATGGGTGGAATGGATGTGGTAAAACAACCATGTCGCGCGTGTTAAGTTTTGTTGAGAAGAAGGAAATTGATATGCCGGAGTTTTCTTCAATGCAATTTCAGGTTCAGACTAATACCGGCGTAACCAAGGAATCAGACCTGCTCACTAGTAATATAAGTATTAAAGTTTTTAATGAGGATTTTATCCGAGAAAATCTTGAGTTCCACGAGTCAAAAGCAAAGAAAATTCTCATTGTCGGAAAAGATAATATAGATGCACAAGCTGAAATAACTTCTCTAGAGGCGAAAGTTACCACGGCAAGAGAAGAGCATGATCGGCTAGAAGTAGATAGAGGAAAAATTAGCTCTATAGAAAATATTTTTACTGAAGCTGCCCGTGAAGTAATCAAGCAATTTACTAATACCCCCCTCGGTAGTGGAACATACTATGGTCGAAGCTACAACCGTACAAAAATAGAACCTTTTGTTACTGACGGCAAGATCACTCCTGAGAATCTAGACTCATTGATTATAGAAAAGGTAGAAGATATAGATAGCAAGAGGGACATAATTAAAAATCAAAAACAAAAAATTGGTTCTGAATTAAAAGGGGTTAATGATTTTTCTGTATTATTTGAAAATGCGAATAATCTCTTGGATACATTTGTAGATATCGAAATAATCGAAGGGCTCGACTCTGACAAAGAGCTCAGAGATTGGACTGAACAAGGATATCACATACATAAAAACCGAGATCTCGAATCGTGTCAATTTTGTAAAAAAACTCTCGATAAAGGATTCCTAGAAAACCTTGGTAAATTTTTTACTGAGGAGCTCGAAAAAGCAAAAAAGGGAATTGATGACATTATTACAAAAATAGACGTAGCAGAAAACAAAGCTGAGGCAGTATTTATTGAACCAAGTCGACTATTTCCTGATTTGGCAAACGAATATCTTGCGACAAAATCAAGCGTTGAAGATAAAGGCAGAGAGCTACGTGGTTCAATTACAGCACTGATCGTTGCCCTCAATGAAAAGCGTGAGAATCTACATGATCGAAAAAAAACTATTTCAAAAATTCCATATCCTGAGAATGTTATTAGAGAGTTCGGTGCACTTATTGAAAAGCTTAATGCTATAGTCAATAAACATGATGAGAGGATGGATAAAATAGATGAAGCGGCAAAAGCAATTGAGATCCATACCATTGCGTCGGTTTTGAAGTCAAAAGAGTATTTCAAAAAGAAAAAAGACCTCGCCGATCTTGATGCAAAGCTTGGTCCATTAAAAACAGAAATATACACACTAAATGGTGAAATAAAAAAGAAACGTGGCGGTATCCTAAATGCTTCTATCGCAATCGATGCAATAAATGACGTTCTCAAAGATTTCTTCGGTGAATCACAAATATATCTAGAGCTTACAGATCCAAATGCTCCAGAGGTGGGTTATATTGTGAAGCGCCGTGGTAAGAATGCAAAGCACCTAAGCGAGGGTGAGAAAAGTGTCATAGCATTGATTTATTTTCTTGCAAAACTCGAAGAAGACGGCTTTAAAAAGGAGAGCGGAATAATTGTGGTAGATGATCCTGTAGACAGTCAAGATGAAATATTTTTGTTCCGCACTTTCGGCCTCATAAAAAGACAGCTTATAAAAGCCGAGCAATTGATAGTACTTACACACAACTTCGCCTTTTTTAATCTGGTCCGAGATTGGATGAACGACACCGACGATGCCGAACTTTATCTTATGACCTGCAATCGCACAGGGACGACACATGAAGCAAAAATTGAGCCCCTGCCAGATATTATCCGCAAATACAAAACCGAGTATCAATTCCTATTTTTTCAACTCTATAACTTCAATAAAAATGGTGCAGGAATAGATGCTCCACTTATACCAAATGTCGCAAGAAAAGCACTTGAATATTTCGCAGGTTTTAAGTGGTCGTGTGGTACAGATCGAGCTTTTGCTCAAATGGTACACGATAAATATATCACTGATCCTAACCTCAAAAACAAAGGAGTGGCAGACTTCATCGTAAAGTTTCTGCACGAATACTCACACGGACTAGACTTCACTCGGCCGATCACCGCTGCAACACTTGAAGCAAAAGATGTGGCAAAAAACGTCATAGAATTCATACATATGTCCGATGACGATCATTACAAAAAATTAAAGGTTCTATGTGACCCTTCGGCCTAACCATATGACGCTATCAAAAACTGATTACATACTTTATAGAGAATGTCCAAAGAATGCTTGGATGAAAATTCACAAGCCGGATATTTACTATGCAACTGAACTTTCCGAATTCGAAAAGCATATCATTGAAACCGGTAACGAGGTTGAGCTTGTGGCCCGTCAGCTCTTTCCAAGCGGTGTGCTTATAGAAGGCAGAGATGAGAAAGCTCGACTTGATACTCTCGATCTTGTCGCTAAGAAGGGTCAAACTATTTTCCAGCCCATCTTCGTTAAAGATGGATTTCTCGCAGCGGTCGATGTGCTCAAATACGATCCAGAAAATGACGGTTATCAAATATATGAGATCAAGGCTACGAATGAAGTGGATGAGAAAGTTCATCTTTATGACCTCGCATTTCAAGTAGCTTTACTACACAAGTGCGGGGTAAGAGTGACAGGTATCAACCTTCTACATCTCAATAAGGAGTACGTGAGGAATGGGGAACTAGATATCATAAAGCTTTTTTCAATAGACGAAGTGAGCGAGGTAATAGCAGACATGATCTCTGTAGTGTGGGATGAAATGAATATCGCTTTAAAATATCTGTCTTCTGAGAATGAGCCCAATGGTCCTTGCTGTTGCGTTTACAAAGGAAGAAGTGGTCATTGCTCTACATTCAAACATAACAACCCTCATATTCCAGAGTATTCGGTACACGACTTAAACCGAATAGGTAGCAGCAAAAAGAAACTGATGGAACTTATCGATAGTAACGTCTTTCATATTCATGAGGCGGATGGAAGGATTGTTTTTAGTGAGTCACAACAAAACCAAATTGATGCTCATGTAAATGATAGAGTGCTGATAAAGAAAGATATGATCGCAGAGGAATTTAGTAAGTTGGAGTATCCGCTTTATTTTTTAGATTACGAAACATTTCCATCTGCTGTACCATTGTTCGACGGCTACTCTTCGTATAATCAAATCCCATTTCAATATTCACTTCAAGTGGTTCAAACGCCGAATGCAGAGCCACAGAGTTTTGATTTTATTTATACAGAATCAGATGATCCCTGCCCGGCATTAGCAAAATCTCTACAATCTCATATTGGTCCTAAAGGGAGTGTAATTGTTTGGTATAAACCTTTTGAAAAATCAAGAAATACAGAAATGGGAATAAGACTTCCAGAGTATAAGATCTTCTTTGAAGGAATAAATGAGAGAATCTTTGATCTCATGGAAATATTTTCAAAGCAATACTACGTTCACAAGGAGTTCAAGGGTAGCAGCTCGATTAAAAAAGTTCTCCCCGTTCTTGTACCTGAGCTTTCATATAAAGAGCTTTTGATCAAAGAGGGTGGCACAGCATCTCAGGCATGGAAAAAAATAGTAGACGGAAAATATTCAAAAGATGAAGCGACTGAGCTCATCAATGCCCTTAAGATTTACTGTAATCTAGACACTTATGCTATGTATGCAATCTTCAAGCGTTTGGTGGATATAATATAAGTAATTACTAAATTTATGTTTGAAGACAAAGACCCAGAAGAAGTGAAAGAGATTACAGAAATTGCTGAAAATCAGGGAGTGGATATTGAGAGTGCTGAAAAAATAAAAGAAATCATGGATGAGGAAGGTCTTGATGAGGATGAGGCTGCTGAAATAGCGGAAGTAGTCTAAAAGTGATAAAGTATTAAAACATGAATCATTCAGAGAAAAAATCCCTCGAATTTGTACACAAACACCGACGTAAGTTTTATGCCGTCGGTATTTTGATACTCTTTTTTGTAATGAGTATTACTAGCGAGGCTGTCTACGATTCCTTCAAGCCCGATACAGTGGCATCCGAATATTCAGAAAGCGAGGATACTTCCTCATGCAATGTTTTAGGAATCAATCTCCATGGCGACCTTTATACTTATGTACCAGAAAGCAATGACGATGAGTTAATGAGCAACAAAGATGTTGTGGGAAGCGAAGAAATAATGGGCTCGCTTGAAACAGCCGAAAATGACGAGAATATCAAAGCTGTTATCGTGGAAGTGGATTCCCTGGGAGGTTATCCTGTCGCGGGCGAAGAAGTGGCCAATGCAATAAAAGCATCTACCAAGCCTGTCGTGGCCTTTATCCGCCAGAGCGGAACGTCGGCAGCATATTGGGCAATCACCACGGCCGATCAGATATTCGCATCAAAGAATTCTGATGTTGGCAGCATTGGAGTCACAACATCCTATCTCGAAAATGTTTCCAAAAATGAAAAAGAGGGCCTTAAATACGTTCAACTCAGTGCAGGAAAATACAAGGATGCCGGAAGTCCGGACAAGTCACTGACTGATGAAGAAAAAGCACTCATCATCCGAGATCTGAAAATCGTCCATGAAAACTTTATTCAGGATGTCTCAACCAATAGAAATATTCCGATTGAGAAAATTCGAGCAATCGCTGACGGTTCTTCAATCCTCGGAGCGCGCGCGAAAGAACTCGGCTTAATCGATAGTATCGGTGGATACGCTGAAGTGAAGAACTACATCGAAGAAAAGATCGGAGAGAAACCTGAGGTTTGCTGGTAGAGTCCCTCTAGACTTAAAAATCTATTCTCGGTATCTTTGTACTATGGAAGAAAATGACATGGATGCAGTCCGTAAGGCTGCCGAACACATTCAAATACCTTTCAACCGGTATGAAATATTCAACCGGCTTTCTCAACTTTCCCAGCCCAAGGCTAAAATGAAACAGGCTCTGAAAGAGAGGATGAAATTACTTGCCGCCGCCTATGTATCACTGGCAACTTTTATAGATGATGATGACGTGGAGTTTATCTTTGAAAACAAAAACAGCCAGAGAGCAAAGGATGTAGCTGCAAAGGTTTGTGAAGATTTAGATATAGCACAAGAAGAAATGAGGAATTTCAAGCTAATGGACTAGTCAATTTTTAATTAATACTTATTAAAGTTTTAATAAAGAAAAAGTAAAAACTCCCTAGATTCACTCAAAAGTGGTATAATGAGATTAATATGGACGATCAAGAAAAAAATAACATTTGGAAAGAGATAGAACAAAAATCACCTGACTTAATCCAGGCGTTCTTGTCATTGAAAAACGAGGATGAACTGAAAGCATTCTTCCGCGACCTTATGAGTGAGCGTGACTTGCGAGAATTCGCAATGCGATGGGAGGTAGCAAAAATGCTTGATTCGGGTATGTCATTCACTCAGATCCAAGAAAAGTGGGCTGGTGATGAGATGGTTTCTCCAAACACGATCGCAAAAATTAATCGATGGTTGAAAGAGGGTTGTGGAGGATACAAAATGTTGATTGATCGTATGAAGAATAATTAAAGAAAAGTTAAAGTTTTTATAAAGAAAAAAGTAGCAAGTTGAATACATAAAAGATAAAATAAAAGCGGGCTAGTGCCCGTTCTTTTTCATAAACAAAAAAAACAAGGAGGTCTCATGAATTCAACAGAATCAGATCGTCATGGGACCTACGTGGTTACCTATGACGTGGCAAGTCGTCTTCAGGCGTTTCGTCCGAAGACTATCACAATCCCGCGTCCGAATGACCAATTGTTCGAACGCTTTCACATGAGCCTGTTTCAAAAGATACAGCAGGCTCTTCCAGGCATCACGATCGATACGATCGAGATGAGTGAACTCAGGCGAAAAATCTGGGAGCAAGTTGATTCCCGCATAACTGACCTAGCTCAGCAAGCGGTCCTCAGTACATGCCCAGAGATTGCCGACTCGAATCCGAAAAGCGAAGGCTTACTCCTCAATATCAACCGTCTGTTCAATGTGGATGGTCAGTTGATAGGACACGGTCCTCGCCCAGGCTTCAAGCCACTCGCAAAGCAGTATGATGATTTGGCAAAGAAGTTCGCAGGCCGTTCCGTCGTCCTCATCGAAGATGGAGCATTCAGCGGCGGCACACTTCGGTCCGTGCTTCATGAGCTCAATAGTCGAGGCATAACAGTCACGGCAATTGTCATCGGCTTCTGTTGCACGAGGGCGAAGTTTGTCCTCGGTCAGTTCTTCAGGGGTGAGCTCGTCATAGTGCATCCAATCGAGAGTCTTCTTGATTGGATTCCTGACCACGATCTTATTCCGTTCATCCCCAACTGCGGACGTGTCCTAGGCGAAGCATCTGGTGATAGCTTCATGCCGGTCCGAAGCGCAGAAGGCTTCAGTTCTGCCTACCCCTACATATTGCCGTTCGGCAAGATCGAGGAGTGGGCAAGCTTGCCGATCGAGGGAGCTAGAGAATTGTCGAGGCTTTGCCTGGATACCAGTATTGAGCTGTTTGGCCGTGTAGGGCAAAAAATGACGATAGGGGAGCTTCTAAGGGCTAACCCAAGGGTTTCATTACCTATCGAAATTGGAGCCAAATCTGGGCAAATTGATCAAAACATGGAGATCAGGGTGTTCTTGGAGAAAGTAAGGAAAAGACTAGGATAGCCTGTGCTCTTTATTTAAAACTCAGTCGCATCGCCCCATTGGGTGGTGCGACTTTCTTTTTTTTAGTTTCTTAAATACCCTTATTTTAATTGACTTATTTGTTCATATGCTCCCTAACTCTTTAGACCATACATTAAGGGTATTGACAATAGACAGCCACTATAATAGATTATAGTGACAACCGAATATGAATCCATTGTCCCGAAAGGGATCTGGGCCGGCAACGGTCCCGATGCTACCAATGGACTTTGTCCCCAGCTAGGGATAGAATGTATATGGCATCTCCGCAAGGAAATGTCTCCCTAGCTAGGGAACGGCCAACTGTCCGTCAAAGGATAGAACCGCCACTGAAAAGTCCACTAGAGTAGCATCGAGTGGGCTTTTTGGTTGGAAAAAACCCTATGCTATTCAAAGACGCTATTGATGAATTTACAAACTGGCGCACGTTTAAGATAAACGGCACTACTACCAGAGGTAATGACAAAGACCTCCGGCTCTTTAGTGTGTTTCTACGTAACCCTCACATTGAAGACATCACGCTCAACGACGTGATGGAATATTTGAATTTAATGAAAGAAATGGGATGGGCTCACAACAGCTTCGTCTCAAAATGCATGGCATACAAAAAGTTTTTTGAATTTTGTAATTTAAGAGGGTGGAGAGTGCTGAATGAAAATTTGATACCAATTCCGCAAAAGGAATACAAGATTCCACGTGTTGCAACAAAAGAAGAATTTAAAAAATTGATTGATGTTATTCCTAAAAACACAGACCCAAGAAATGTACGAAATACAGCAATAATCAGACTGCTCTGGGATACTGGCGCACGAAATGGAGAAATCTTAAATCTCGACATGGATGACCTAGATCTAGTCAACAATAAAGCTTTGATTAAAACTGAGAAGGCAAAAACTCGACGACCTCTTAGAGAAATATTTTGGACAAAAGAAACCAGTGAAGCGATCAGTAAATGGATTGAGAGGCGAGAGCGATTCAAGCAAGGAAACGCACTGCGTGATCCAAACGCACTCTTTATTTCTATACACAACTCAGGAACAAACAAGACTCGTGGTTTACGATTCAAACCAAGTGGGGTATGTGAGATGCTTCGTGGATACTCAAACAAGGCAGGTCTTCAGCGACCACTGAATGCTCACTCAATGAGACATTACATGGGGCGAAACATTATCGAAAAGGGTGGCTCAAACTCAGATGTGACAAACATCCTAGGTCACTCTTGCATTGAAAGCTCGATGATTTATACCATGATGTATGGAAAGCAGGCTGAAAAACGATATCGAAAATTTAGAGGACAATAACCTATTTCAAAAATAATGAGCGCTTGGTATAATATCCAAGTGAAGAATAAAGCAGCACAAGAACTAGGTAAAAAGGGTGGCACTACTACCAAAAAGAAGTACGGTAAAAAGCACTTCAAAGAAATTGGTAAAAAGGCAGCCAAAGTACGGTGGGGAAAGACCAAGCCCGCTGGCACTTGATATTTATACCAAGCGCTTGGTATACTGTTTTTAGGTACATTGAAAACTAACAAAAAGGTTGCTCGCCTACTAAGGTCGGAAAATAACATTTGTGGGCTTAGTAGACGGGCAAATCGACGATTCTCAAGGTTTCTAGGGCTATTTTCAACAAATAGCCCACTTGTTGAGAAGATGGTGGTCTTATAGAGTTTAAGATTTAGTGTGTTAATATAACCCTCATGAAAAAAACAACCATAGGCATACTCGGTCCGAAAGGGTCATATTCTGATCAGGTGGGATCTGAATACTCCAAAGATAATAATAAAGTATTTTTTGATAGTATCAATGAAGTTATACTAGCCTTATCTTCAAAAAAGATAGAGGGAGCTGTATTACCTTTAGAAAATTCAATACATGGTACTATTTTAGAAACCCTAGATGGTCTATATAATCATGATTTAAAAATAAATAAAGAAATAATATTAAAAATAGATCATGTTTTAGCAGGTGTAAATAAAAAAATATCTGCAAGTAAGATTAAATACATATACTCTCATCCTCAGGCTCTTGGTCAATGTAAAGTCTATTTACAAAAGAGATATCCAAAAGCAAAGCTTATACTAACTCCAAGCACATCTTTTGCAGTCAAAAAGGTGAAGGATGAAGATAGGAATGATTCATTGGCTATAGGCTCTAAATTTGCTGTCGATACTTACGGTCTATATATTGTTGATGAAGGTATTCAAGATATTAAAAATAATCAAACATTGTTTGTACACATATCAAGAAATACTGATAATAAAAATATATTACCGTTTACTTTTTTTGTGATAGATCCGAAAGTCGATAAAGTAGGAACACTACACGGAATACTTTCTATATTCAAAGAAAATAATATCAATCTACTTAAGATTGAATCTCGTCCGTCAACTAAAAAGCTAGGTAAATATATTTTCTATATTAAAGCTGAGATATCATCAAAAGATAGAAATAGGGGTTTGATATTAAAAGAATTGAGAAAAAGTGGTAAAGTGACTCTGATAACAAAATAAAAAGACTGTGACACCTTTCGGGGGTTATCACAGCTCAAACGTTATGAAAATATTTCTCAGGTGTGCCACTTACAGCCACACTGGAGACACTCATGATGGTATTCGGTGGGTTCCATTGCATATGTTCTGGACTGGGTATGGATTTTATGACCTCTGCAATTTATGCACTCTCGACGATTGCTAAAGATAACTCTCATGGCGATATACAATAATAGAATTATAACTCCAATGTACGGAAGATAGTCTTTCATGTTTTCGGTTCTTTCGTTCTAAACAATACTATATTTAATAAATTCTGCAAGTAAAAAACCAGGAGGAATGGGTACCCCCTGGTCTGATAATGTGCCGGACCGGAGCCTACTTAGGCCTCCTGCAGTTCGCGAGCAGGAGCTTTCGCGAAAGTGAATTTGTATCGGCCCGACAGTGCACGAAGGGCACCTTCGTACACATGCGGTGTGTTGCAGTGGAACTCCGCGGTGACTTTATGTACCCCTCCGGAAGCCCCTTGGTCAAAGGTGAGGTTGAAGTCTTTGCCTTCTTTGAGACGGTGATCCGTTTCGAGGCAGTGATAGACGATACCTTGCAGACGGCTTAGTGTGATTTTCTTTGCCATGACAGTATTTCGGTTTGTTTGTTTGGTATGGATTGGTGAAATCAGTCTACTCTGGACCCACCTGGGTTTTGATTACTCCGATTTCAGTTCTTAAATATATACCCAAAATAAATAATAGTCAAATCAAAAAAACTGTGCTAATATATCTTCCATTATGGTAAACCAAGATCAAAAAGAATATTTATCAAAAGAGAGACAAGCAGAGCTTGTATCTGAGCTAGAGCTTCTAAAAACCGTTAGAAGAAAAGAGATAGCTGAGGATCTGGAGTATGCTAGAAGTCTCGGAGACTTAGCTGAAAACGCTGAGTTCAACAAAGCTCGTGAAGATCAAGCTATTGTCGAAGATCGTATCAGTCAGATACAGAGCGTCTTAGCAAATGCTGAGATCGTTAAAGTACATCACTCTTCAACAGCTGAGGTAGGGACTACAGTGTGTTTAGTTAAGAAAGGTTCAACTAAAGAGATAGTTTATATGTTAGTCGGATCTGAAGAGATTGATTTTACACAGAACAAGATATCATTAAAATCACCTATAGGTGTAGCTATATCAGGAAAAACCAAGGGAGACTCTATAAAAGTAAAACTACCAAATGGTACAGAAGAGTTTTACACTATCAAAAACATACAATAATCCATCTATAGA
>CAIZLB010000007.1 GCA_903933735.1 uncultured bacterium
TAATTAATTAAAAATAAAAAAATAAAATAAAATTATGGCAGAAGCATTTGATAGATCAAAAACACACGTGAACGTAGGAACAATCGGTCACGTTGACCACGGTAAGACTACCTTAACAGCAGCTATATTAAGTGTACTTTCAAAGAAAGGAAACGGATATAACGCTAAACTTTTAACAATGGATAAGATTGATAAAGCCCCTGAAGAAAAAGCTCGTGGTATAACCATCTCTCTTGCTCACTGTGAATATGAAACTCCAAACAGACACTACGCTCACGTAGATGCTCCAGGACACGCCGACTACATCAAAAACATGATTACAGGTGCCGCTCAGATGGACGGTGCTGTACTAGTTGTTGCCGCTACTGATGGACCTATGCCACAAACTCGTGAACACGTTCTATTGGCTAAACAGATTGGTGTACCAAACATTCTTGTTTTCATGAACAAGTGTGACATGGTTGATGATGCAGACATGCTTGACTTGGTTGAAGAAGAGATCAGGGAATTACTAACAAAGAATGGATTTGACGGTGCAAATGCTCCAGTTATAAGAGGTTCTGCGTTGAAAGCTCTAGAAGCTACATCAGTTGAGGATCCATGGGCAATGAAAGTTATAGAACTTGCTGACGCTATAGACTCATTCATCCCAACTCCAGTTCGTGAGACAGATAAACCATTCCTTATGCCTATAGAAGATGTATTCTCTATCGAAGGACGTGGAACTGTTGTTACAGGTCGTATTGAGAAAGGTATTATCAAAGTAGGAGAAGAAGTTGAAATCATCGGTCTTAAAGACACAGTTAAGACTGTTGTTACAGGAGTTGAGATGTTCAACAAGTCTCTACAAGAAGGTATGGCGGGAGATAACGCAGGTCTACTTCTAAGATCTGTTAAAAAAGAAGACTTATCACGTGGTCAAGTGCTTGCAAAACCAGGATCAGTTACTCCACATACAGATTTTGAAGCCGAAGTATATATCTTGAAGAAAGAAGAAGGAGGAAGACATACACCATTCTTCTCAGGATATAAACCTCAATTCTACGTTAGAACAACAGACGTAACAGGTGAAGTTACTCTAGAAGAAGGAAAGATGGTTATGCCTGGAGATACTGTTACTTTCCAAGTAAAACTAGTAGCCCCAGTTGCTCTTGAAGATAAACAAAGATTTGCTATCCGCGAAGGAGGTAAAACTGTAGGTGCTGGAGTTGTTACAAAGATCGTAAAATAATCCATATTTGTCGATATCGATAAATATCTATATAAAAAATGCAATTTCTGTCAAAAGAGGTTGCATTTTTTGTTAAATTAGTGTAATATCTAAACCCATGTCAATCGTAAAAAAAAATAACAAAACAGAGGTAACTTCAAAGCTTCGTATCAGGGTTAGAGCCAATGATTCACGTTTGCTAGATAATTCTGTTAAACAGATTATTGAAACAGCATTAAAACATGATGCAGTTATAAATGGTCCAGTACCATTACCAACTGAGATCAAGAAATATACTGTCAACAGATCAGCCTTCATCTATAAAGACTCAAGAGAACAGTTTGAATCAAGAACTCATAGAAGACTTATAGATATCATAAATCCAAGTGCGAAGGTTATAGAGGCTTTAACTAATATGACTTTGCCAACAGGTGTGAACGTTGATGTTAAGATGATGTAATTTAACAAAATATTATAAGATTTAGAAAAATAAAGAATATCAGGTTAGCTACCTGCTCTATTTAATAAAAGAAAATATATGAAATACTCAATAGCAATAAAACAAAATATGACACAACTATTTGATGAAAGTGGTAAGGTTTATCCTGCCACAGTTTTGTCATTTGGTGATTTGAAAGTTATTCAAAATAAAAGTGTTGAAAAAGATGGTTATGAGGCAATACAATTAGGTTTCGGATCAAAATCAAAATCACAATTATCTAAAGCAGTTAAAACTCATTCAGGTGTGAACGATGAAAAGAAAGGTTTTGCTTTATTAAAAGAAGTTAAAGGTATATCAGCAACAAAAGGCGATATACTTTCTTTTGATTTTGTATCAGGAGATAAAGTTGAAGCTACAGGTATTACAAAATCTAAAGGTTTCCAAGGTGTTGTAAAAAGATACAACTTCAAAGGAGGTCCAAGATCTCATGGTCAGAAGCACTCAGAAAGAGAGAGAGGTTCATCAGGTGCTGGTGGATATCAAAGAGTTTTTAAAGGAACACGTATGGCGGGACGTATGGGAGGAGATAAGATGACTTTTAAAAATCTTACAGTTATATCAGTTGATCAAGAAAATAAACTTATTTATATAAAAGGAGCTATACCAGGTAGAAGAGGTACTGTTATAGAAATAAAACAAAAATAATCGATAATATCAAATTAAAGATAAATATATGACAACAAAAGAAATCAAAAATAAAAAAGCAATAGTATCCCTCGACGCCGAAGTATATTCAAAGGACGGTAAAAAAGTTTCAGATTTTACTCTACCAGAAGATGTTTTCGGATTAAACTGGAATGCTGATCTTGTTCATCAGGTTATAACATCACTTCAATCATCTGCACGTCACCCATACGCTCATGCTAAAACAAGAGGTGAGGTGTCAGGAGGTGGTAAGAAGCCTTGGAGACAGAAAGGTACAGGTCGTGCTAGACATGGTTCTACACGTTCACCTATATGGGTTGGAGGAGGTGTGGCTCATGGTCCAAGAAATGATAAAAACTTCGATAGAAAAGTAAACAAGAAAACAAAAAATACAGCTATAAAAACAATCATCTCTCAAAAACATAGAGATAATGAAATTGTTTTGATGGATTCATTATCATTTACAGCTCCAAAGACTGCAGAGATGAAAAAGATTGTAGCCAATCTTTCAAAGATCAATGATTCATTATCAAAATTTGCAAATAAAAAGCATAACACAGCATTGTTTATAACAAATGCTCAAGATAAAAATCTTTATCTTTCACTTAGAAACTTTGGAAATATGGAAACTCAATCAGTTAATGATGTTAACCCAATAATATTATCAAAATACAAATATCTAGTATTTATAACACCAACAGAATCAATAAATACATTGAAAGATAGATTGAATAACAATAAATAATATAAAATTATGACAAAAGCTACATATATAAAAAAACCAAGATCAACTGAAAAAGCAATTATCGGAACCGATAAAAACAAATATGTTTTTGTGGTAGATAAAAGAGCAAATAAAGATAATCTTTATCAAGAGATAGTTATGAAATATAAAGTTAATCCTACAAAGATAAACATTATGAATACTGCAGATAAAACAGTTATGAGAAAAGGTCGACCAGGAACAGTATCAGGTTTTAAAAAAGCTATAGTTACCTTAAAAAAGGGTGATAAGATAGACGTTATATAATCATAAGATAATAAATAAATTTTAATAATAAAAATATGAAAAGATATAAACCAACAACACCATCAAGAAGAAATATGGTAAAAGTAGTATACAAAGGTGTTATTACTACAAATGAACCACATAAAGCTTTGACTAAAGGTGTAAAAAGATCAGTAGGTAGAAATAATACAGGTCGTATAACAACAAGACACAAAGGATCTGGAAACAAAAGATTATACAGAGATATAGATTTTAAATACAATAAAAAAGATATTCCTGCAAAAATAGTTTCAGTTGAATATGATCCAAACAGAACAGCCTTTATATCTTTAGCTCAATACGCTGATGGTGCCAAAACATATATTGTTACTCCAAAAAACATAAAAGTAGGGGACACTTTCATAGTTTCTGAAAAAGCTGAAGTAAAACTGGCTAACAGAATGATCTTGAAAAATGTACCAGTTGGAACTTTTATATACAACATAGAGTTGAAACCACAAGGTGGTGGTAAGATTGCTCGTTCAGCCGGTAACTATGCTGAGATAGTAGCTCATGATAATGGCTATGCTCTTATAAAGATGCCTTCAACAGAGATTCGCCGCATTATAGACACAGCTTGGGCTTCTATTGGTGAAGTTTCAAACGATGAGAATCATTTACAAAAGTTTGGAAAAGCAGGTAAGAGTAGATGGTTAGGTATACGTCCAACAGTTCGTGGTACTGCCATGAACCCAGTAGATCACCCACATGGTGGTGGTGAAGGTAGACAAGGTCGAGGTCGAAGACGTGCTATATCTATATACGGTAAACCAACAGGTAAAGGTCAGAAATCCAGAACACCTAAGAAATACTCAAATAAGCTTATCGTTTCTCGCCGTAAGGTAGGTAAAAAACGATAAAAACATTGACTAATTACTAATTATTTGTTAAATTTATAACCCATGACACGTTCAATATCAAAAGGCCCATATATAGAAGAAAGGCTACTTAAAAAAATAGCCGGCAAAACTCCAGATCAAGTGGGGGTTGTTAAAACATGGTATAGAGACTGTGTTATCGCACCAGAGATGGTTGGTTTCACTTTCGGAGTACATAATGGTAAAAATCATATAGAAGTTTTCGCAACAGAAGATATGGTTGGACACAAACTTGGAGAATTTTCTCCAACAAGAAAGTTCACTCGCCACGGAGGTAAGATGCAAAAAGAACAAGATGCCGCTAAAAAGCAAGCAGAGATAACAGCTGCTAAGGCTGCTAAAGCTGCTCCTGCTGCAAAGAAAAAATAATAATTAATTTAATATAAATAACTAACATGAAAGCCATATTAAAAAATTATAGACAATCACCAAGAAAAGTAAGACTAGTTACAGATCTTGTTAAAGGTAAAAAAGTAGACAGTGCTTTGAATACTTTAAATTTTACAACCAAAAGAGCTGTGCCTGTTATAAAAAAACTTCTAGAATCCGCAATAGCTAACGCTGTTCATGCGGGTATTTCTTCTGATACTTTAAAAATAAAAAATATAACCGTTGATGAAGGTATTGTTCTAAAACGTATGATGCCTAGAGCTCGTGGTACAGGTGCTCGTATCAACAAAAGAACATCACATATACACATAACTCTTAGTGTTATAGAAGATGATAAAAAATTAATGAAAAAAAGTAAATAATATAATATGACAAAAATAGTTCACCCATTTGCACATAGATTAGGTATTATCAAAGATTGGAAATCAAGATGGTTTTCAGTTAATGCTGATTTTAGATTACATCTAAAAGGGGATATGATGATGAGAGATTGGCTTACAAAAAATCTTAAAAATCAATATATCGGTTTAGTTGAAATAGAAAGAAATTCAAAGGCTATAAAAGTTATCATCAATACTTCAAGACCTGGTATAGTTATAGGTAAAAGTGGTGAAGGTGTTATAAAGATCAAAAATGCCCTAGAAAAGATCTTAGTAAAATTGGGAGAAAAAGCACCAAATCTACAAATAGAAGTTGTAGAGATAAAAAATCCTGAAGGAAATGCATCAATAGTAAGTCAAATGATCGCAGAGGGTATAGAGAAACGTCTTCCTTATAGACGTGTTCTGAAACAAACAGTGGAAAAAGTTATGGCTGTTAAAGACATAAAAGGTATCAGAATATATCTAGGAGGTAGACTTGCGGGAGCAGATATGGCTAGAAGTGAAGAGATAAAAAGAGGAAGAATACCACTTCAGACAATAAGAGCTGATATAGATTTTGCTCGTCATAAAGCGCATATGCCTTATGGAGACTTAGGTATCAAAGTCTGGATTTATAAAGGTGATA
>CAIZLB010000008.1 GCA_903933735.1 uncultured bacterium
AAAAATATATTTACTGTCTATTATGTTTATGATAAGTATCACATCATCCGCCGCTGAATGCGATATTTTAAATAGAAGTATAGATCAAAAAACAAATATTACAAACAAAGAGTTGGAGATAATAAGAAATGTTTTGTCTAGAGAAAATGTTTTAACAGGAACTTCAACAAAAGATTTATTTAAATCAGTAATACAATTCCAAAAAAAATATAAATTAGAGATGGTTGGTAATATAGGACCAAAAACAAAGGCAAAAATAAACAGCCTTATTGGTATTAATTGTCAAAATTCAATAATTACCGTACCTAATTCTACATCTACTTCTGTATCAACAAAGTTTATAGATACGGATCCAGAAAGGCTTATGTTGTCAGGTCCAAATGGTGGTGAATCTATAGAACAGGGTATAGGAAGATCTTTGGATATTGTTTGGTCATCAGAGAACTTATCTAAAGATAGTGACATTGTAATAGATTTACTTGGTGAAAATCTAGAAATAGTTATAAAACAATGGAAGGTTAAAAATACAGGTAAATTCACATTGGATCATAATCAGGTAGATGCTTTACAGATCGGTTGGTTTAATCTAAGAATTAAACATTTTTGTAACTCGGAGACCATAGCCTGCTCTGTCGACACAAGTGATAACCCTTTTGTTATATATCCACCAACAGGTTGGGTCGCCGGTATATTTAATTTTAATAGATTTGATTCAGGTAAAAAATATTATGTAAATTATTCACAAAGTATACCTGTTGCTTGGTTTTCATACGCTAAAGATTTTGATTATTATAAAGTATATTTAGGAAATGTTTTATTGAATAAAGAGGTCTTGGTTGGAAACACTAGAGAGAGTGGTTCGTCTATAGATTATATGAAGTTAAAAGAACTCAAGAGTGGTACAAATAAATCAGATCTTGAAATACAAAATGCTTATTATGTGAAAGTTAAAGTTGCTAAGAGGGCAAATGAAGGAGAAGATAGAATAATAAAAGAAATAGTTAGTGGTCAGTTTGGTATAAGATAGAAGGTAGATAAAAACAACCCGAGAGGGTTGTTTTTTTGTGTAAAATTTGAAACTCTGGTTAATGTGTAATATAATTTATTTATGAAAGATGTCGCATTAAATCGGAATTTTTTTGAAGGTCTTTTTAAAATAAACAAGACAAAAATCGTCCTAGGTGTTTTGTTCTTAATTTTGCAAATTTGTATCTTTATATATGCTATAGCAAATATATTTGGACCGGTCCCTTCATGGGGGTTCTTTAATGTCATAGTTTTTATCTTTATGGGTCCAACATTTTTACTTGTCGGCGCCATGAGTATTGCTGGTCCATTTGGTTTTATTGGTTTGATTGTTGGTCCAATAATAGGAAGTTATCTCTGGGCATGTTTACTTGATTTTATTGGACGAAAAATTTTCAAGAGAGGTGTTATGTCAAATACAGTATAATTTTTGTATATCGGTGGAGATGGAGATGATATATAGTCGCTATGCTCTTTATATCACATACATAAAATATAGTCATTTCATTCCTTATTTTATTGGAGGGAGTTGAAGTCTACGACTTCAGTACAGGTTTTAAATTTTCTAAAATTCTACGAATTCTCGAAAATATATAAAACCTTTTCAACTCCCAAAAATCCTACGGATTTTTTAACTCGAGAGTTTTGTAACATTTGTGGAGATGGAGGGAGTTGAACCCTCGTCTATATAGGTATAACACATGCATCTACGTAATATAGATATATTTTCAAACTTCATCTGTATGATTATAAATATATATCAAAACATCATACAGACTAATCTTATAATCTCGATCAAGGCTCAAGATAACACCCTAATCTTGCTTTGCTATATTACACCTTATCTTTCACACAAAGTAGATAAAAGTAAGATGTCGTCGTTGGGAGAGCTTATGCTCTGGCAAAGGCGAAAGTGTTGAATCCAAAAGAGGATGCAACAGCTTTTTGTGCTTCAGCACTTAAGTTTTCTCTAAGTTTTACGAGATTTGAGAATACTCGATTACGCACATATGTTAAAGATCTATATATCGAATCCGGTCATCCCCGTATATATGTAGACGTCTACATAGGGCTATTATTACATATATTTGACAAAAGTGTTAATAAAGAATTATATTAAGAGTATGAATATAAAAGTGATTAAAGACAACGTAAAAATTGACGATTTAATAGAGTTAGCCAAAGAAACCTATCATCCTATGATTAAAGGTGTTGTTGATATTGAAAATGAAATCATGGCCTTTGGTGGCGAGTACCATATGGATGCAAATAAGGTTTTACTGGAGCAGGGTTCTGTTCAAAGCGATGTGTGGGGCTTTAATGTTTATTTAAACAAGGGTGATGACAGGGAAAATTGGATTGAATATATGTCACTTATAAATATAAGGCCTCTACAGAATAATTTTGATATGGAAATACAAGACAAGGAAATAAAGAATAAGAT
>CAIZLB010000009.1 GCA_903933735.1 uncultured bacterium
CCCTCCACCATTTATGGTGACATCATTAGATGATATTGTTAAACATGTTGATGTACCATTACCACTTATGTCACTTGTTAATGTGTATGTACCACCTATTGCTATCTCTCCACAGGTGTTTATGTTACCAGGTAGGAGTACATCGGCGTGGGTTGTTGTTGGTGAGAGAAGTGTTATTGAAAGTATGAGTATGCTGAAAAAAGTTGTGAGGTTTTTTAGATTTGATTTCAGCATAATATGTTAATATTTTATCATATTACTCAATATATTAAAAACAATTACATCCCTAAACCACATATCTTTTTTATCTCACCCATCCTCATCTGCGCTATCTGCTTTGTCTTTTCATTTCCCTGTTTCAAAACCTCATAAACATAGTCCATATTTTTACTTAACTCTTCCCTCTTTTCCCTAAAAGGTCTTATAAAATTATCCAAATCACCTATAAGAATATCTTTCAGAATCTTATATTTACCCTTATTCTCTTCATATATATCTTTCAATTCTTTTTCATCACGAACAAGTTTATGTATAGCATAAACATTCTCGGGTATATCAGAACCTGAATCGGTAACTATCTTCTTAACAAGTTTTTCAATCTCTTCTCTAGTTGAAAAAAGTGGTATATGATTTCCATAACTTTTACTCATCTTCTTTCCATCTATTCCAGGAACAAGTTGGACTTCAGATATCATATATTCTTTTGGTTCTTTAAAATATTCAACATTGTATTCATGATTGAATTTACGGGCAATCTCACGAGTTATTTCTAGATGTTGTTTATTATCTATCCCAACAGGAACATGTGTTGCATCATACATAAGTATATCTGCCGCCATAAGTACAGGATACAAAAAAGTTCCTGCGATAACCTCTTTACCTTTGGCTTCAGCATCTTTATAAAGATGCCCTCTCATAAGATATGGTACAGTAACTAAATAAGAAAAGATCATAGCAAGTTCAGGGTGATAAGATGTATATGATTGTAAAAATATATTGGAAATCTTAGGATCTATACCTATCGCAAGATAGTCAAGAGCTATGTCAATAGAAGCCTGACGCATAGCTTCGCCCTTATTGGCATCTAAAGTATGTAAATCTACAATAGCAAAATATTTATCAGCACCATCAAAATCTTTATCGTATTGCATATCTACGAATTGCTTCATAGCTCCAAAATAATTACCTATATGTGGGCGAGCTGAGGGCCTTACCCCTGAAAGTATGGTTTTTTTCATAATAGCCTGATTATAACATAGACTAACTCCCTACTCTACTCAAAACAGTTCTTATGGTTTTTAAAAATATCTGTATCTCAAGAGTTATAGACCTATTCTTTATGTAGTAAAAATCATATGACAACTTGAGTCTTGTCTCACGAAGGTTTGACGGTACATAATCCTGATTGATCTGCGCCCAACCAGAGAGTCCTGGCTTAACCAAGGTTCTCATCATAAAATACGGTAAGTCACGAGACAAATCATCCGCAATATGCTTAAACTCAGGTCTTGGCCCTATAAGAGAAAGATCCCCTTTTAATACGGATAATATCTGAGGTAACTCATCTATACGTGTTGGCTTTATAAAACTACCCACTCGAGATACTGGGTTATCGTTTTTGTCAGCTCCAAACTTAACGCCCATGTCATCGTATTTTCTATTTCTTATTTTTGGAATCTTTATAATCTTTCCAATCAAACCCAATCTTTTATTATATATAAAAAACTTACCCTTACCTTCAATCATCATGAAGATCTTAATAAAAGGGAAAATCAAAAAAGTCGGCAACAATATCAAACATAATATCAAATCAAAAGTTCTCTTAAAGAATACATAAGCCGGTGTTGCTTTTCTTTGTATATAAGTCAGAAACCATAATTCGTCAATCTGACTAAGTGGAATACGCTTCATGACTTGTTCAAAAAAAGTTTTAAGTTCAACGTACCTTATGCCGACATAAATACTTTCATAAAGATATTCTTTGAGCATCTTTATCTTAGAATGCTCAGTATCTATTACTATAAGATTTTGATCATCTGATATGATGTTTTTAAATTCTTTCTGAATATCAACAACATACATCTTTTCCAAATCTATGTATTTGACTAAGTTAAAATATTTATCTTTATGGGATCTAAAATAATCTATCAAATCATCAAAGTCCTCCCCTGTACCAAAGATATAAACATTTTGCACAAAAGGCCTATGTTTTATAAAAAAATAACGCCAGAGGTTCAACAAAATAATAGAAAATAAAAAGAAAGAAAATAAGTTTAATCTCGGACTAATACTGATCTTATTTAATAAAAAATAAAAACCTAAGACTGACAATACAAAGACTGTGGACTGAACTATGAGTATTCTTATAAATGTAGTCTTATAATCCTGTCCTGATCTATCATAAAGACCGATAATATAATTACCCAATACAAGACTCATGATAACAACGGAAAATGACCATATATGTATCTCAATCGGTAAATCCCTTATAAATATCATTAAAACAAAGGCTAAACCAAAAAAGAATATATCCCCCAGGAACTGCATTAACTGTATAGATTTTGACTTATTCATATTAAAGTAAGTATACTATGAGTATGAAAAAAATTCTATATTGCATAACTAAAGGCAATTTTGGTGGTGCTCAGAAATATGTCTATGATTTAGCTGTAAACATGGATAAAAATCAGTACGAAGTCACAGTCTTATGTGGTGAAGGTGAGGCTCTACCAAGAAGATTACAAGAGAAAAATATCAGGGTTATAAGAATGAATAACATGAAGAGAAACATAGGAATAATAAATGAGATAAAATCTTTCATAGAGATATACAAGATATTCAAAAAAGAAAAGCCAGATATAATACATCTCAACAGTTCTAAGATGGGTGGCATAGGATCTTTTATAGGAAGAATAATTGGTATCAAAAATATAATATTTACAGCACATGGATTTGCTTTTAATGAGGATAGATCATTTATATCTCGTAAGATTATATTATTTTTCCATTGGCTAACCATACTTTTAACACATAAGACTATAGTTGTTTCTGATAAGACAAAATCAGGTATAGAATATCTGCCTTTCATTAAGAATAAATTAATAAGAATATATAATGGTATAGATACAAATCTAGAATTTTATGACAAAGAAAAATCTCGAGAAATATTGTTGAAAAATAAAAATATAAATATCGAAAATAAAATAACACTCTTAAGTATCGGTGAATTACATAAAAATAAAGGCTTTGATTTATTTATAAAATATTTAACAGAACTTGATCGTGATTTTATCTATCTAATAATCGGTGATGGTGAAGAAAGAGATAATATAGAAACAATAATACAGGATAATAACCTTACAAATAAAGCATATTTAATCGGGCGAATAGAAGATGCATACAAGTATGTAAAATCTGCAGATATATTTATATTACCATCTAGAACCGAGGCTTTCCCTTATGTATTACTCGAATCAGGACTTGGAAATAGTGCAGTACTTGCCTCTCGAGTTGGAGGTATATCTGAGATAATAATAGAAAATGAGACAGGTTTACTGTTCGATATATATGATAAAAATAATTGTCTTAATCAACTGAGACGTCTTATTGATGATAAAGATTTGAGAAATAAATTGGCAATAAACATACATGATAAAATTGTGAATGAATTTTCACAAGATAAAATGATCAAAGAGACTATTGAAGTGTACAATAAATAATACAGATATTATTTACCAACTCTTTCTACGTATTCACCTGTTTCGGTGTTGACCCTAACGACGTCACCGGGTTCTATAAACATGGGTGCAAGTATTGTGGCTCCAGTAGATAAAGTTATAATCTTATTACCACCCTTTGCGGTATCCCCTCTAACTGCAGGTGGCGCCTCTGTTACTTCTAACTCTACCTTTATCGGTAGTTTTACACCTATTGGTAATTCACCAAAATATTTAACATCTAGTATAGTATTTGGAAGTATAAATTTTCTACTGTCACCTAATAATTCTTCGTTTAATTTAAATCTATTTGAAGCATTTTTTTCATCACAAAACCACCACTCTCCTTTATTGTTGAAAAGGTATTTTACTTTTTTAGTTTCAATCTCAGCTTCTTCGGCTTTATCTGTTGCCTGAAAAGAAACTTCAAGTATACGACCAGATAATAGATTCCTCATCTTAACAGCATTTACAGGTTTTCTTTGTTGTTTACGAAAGACATGTGAGTACAAGACTTCATAAGGTTCACCATCATGGATGACCATTTTTCTGATAACGATTTCGTTGTATTCTAGCATTGACATAATATATACAATATATGCTTTTTTGAGCTATTTTGCAAACCTATCTAAACCACCCCCTAACCCAACCCCATAATCCCCCTTTCTTAGCATCAGTCTTGTTGACAGTAGCAATCACCTCAACAACAAGAGGGATACTGTCACCTTGATCGACGATGTATCGTCCTGACTTGTTTGGAGCTTTGTAGTTTAGGGGTTTGTTACCTGTTTGACCTGTGATGATTAGGTTTTGACCTCCCGTGACTTTAACAAGTTGAGTA
>CAIZLB010000010.1 GCA_903933735.1 uncultured bacterium
ATTTTGTAACAAAAAAAATAGATATTTTACACTCAGAATGTTTTAAAACATCAAAGGAACTTGATTTTCAAGATAGATTGTTGGATATAGGTTTATATATAGAGAAAATAATCAAAAAATACAAACCAGAAAATCTAGCTATAGAGAGTTTGTTTATGAATACAAATCAAAAAACAGCATCTAAGGTTGGTGAGGTTAAAGGTGTTTTAGTTTATATTTCTAAAAAAAATAATATGAAAGTTTTTGAATATACACCCCTTCAAATAAAGTCATCTGTAACAGGTTCTGGTCATAGTGACAAGAGTGCTATGAAAAAAATGCTGTTCTTGATATTACCTGAATTGAAAAATTTAAATAAAAAAATAGATGATGAATATGATGCCATAGCTTGTGGATTAACACACTTTGCATTTGAAAGAGGTTTGTGATTAAATATGTGCAACAATATGCCTAAAAAAAACACAAACCAGCAAACAAAAGAAAATGAGGTTGATATAACAAAAACCGAGGATTTATCTATGATTGATGTTGGTATAGATTTAACTGATGACGATCTTTTGATAACAACAGAGGAGACCTTAACTATTATTATAGAAGATGATGAGGGTTTACTTGAAGATGAGGAGTTTTTATTAGGATTAAACAAAAAGAAAGGTAAAAAAGATGAGGATGATGAGGATGTGGAAGATTTTGATAGTTATTTTTTTCAAGAAGAATAAGTGCTACTATATATGTATGTTAAAAATAATAAAGAAGTTTATTAATAAACTTGAAGATTTTGTAATTTTTATTATAACCAAAACCATAAAAACCTTTAAGAGATATAGAAAAAGTAACTCTGTATTTAAAGTTTTGTTGTATAGGACTTTTATTGTTATTATTGGTTTATTTATGCTTTCTGCTGGTTTTTTTATGATATGGTTTAGCACATTAAAGACTCCAGATATAAATGTTTTTGATGATAAACTACTTGGTCAATCAGCTAAAATATATGATAGAACCGGAACTGTTTTATTGTATGATTTGAGTCAAAAAGTAAGAAGGTCAGTTGTTCCTCTTGATCAAATATCCCCTTATATTAAAAATGCAACAATAGCAATTGAGGATAATAATTTCTACAATCATAGTGGTATAAAAATAACATCTTTGTTTAGAGCTGTTTTAGCCAACATAACCCAAGGTGGTTATAGTCAAGGTGGTTCAACCATAACTCAACAGGTTGTAAAAAATTCCTTATTAACAAAAGATAAAACTTTAGTTAGAAAAATAAAAGAAATTTTTCTATCACTAAAACTAGAAAAAAACCTAACAAAAGATCAGATATTAACACTTTATTTAAACAACTCACCTTATGGAGGAAATATATATGGTGTTGAAGAGGCAACTCAGTTATTTTTCAATAAAAAAGCTTCTGATGTTACATTGGCAGAAAGTGCTATTATAGCCTCTTTACCTAAAGCACCTTCAACATATAATCCTTATGGGGGAAATAAACAAATATTGTTAGATCGAAAAAATCAAGTTCTGGCAAATATGTTTAAATTAAAAATGATAACACAAGAAGAATATGAAACAGCTAAAAATGAAACATTAGTATTTCAACCAAGAAACTTAGGATCTATTAAAGCTGCTCATTTTGTGATGTATCTTAAAGAACAATTAGAGAAAAAATATGGTGTAGAAAAACTTACAACAGGTGGTTTTAAGATTATAAGTACAATAGATTACGATTTACAAAAAAAAGGTGAGGATATTGTCTATGATTATGTAAAAAGTAATCAGAAAAAATTCAACGCTGACAACGGGTCAGTGGTTGTTATAGATCCAAAAACAGGACAAATATTGTCCATGATTGGTTCTCGTGATTATTTTGATACAGATATAGACGGAAACTTTAATATAGCTACAGCATATAGACAACCAGGTTCTGCTTTTAAACCTTTTGTATATGCAACAGCTTTTGCTAAAGGATTTCTACCTCAAACGGTGTTATTTGATACACCAACTGAATTTTCATCAGAATGTTCACCGAATAGTGTTCCAAAAACACCAGAAACTATTTGTTATAATCCACAAAACTATGAAGGTGGTTTCAAAGGCCCTATGACACTTAGGATGGCTTTGGGGGCATCAAGGAATATACCAGCTGTAAAATTACTATACCTAGTCGGTGTACAACCTGTTATAAACACAGCAAAATCTTTAGGTATATCAAACCTCGATAATGCATCAAAGTATGGCCTGTCGCTTGCTCTAGGGTCAGCTGAGGTGTCTGTACTCGATATGACAAGTGCTTATGGAGTGTTTGCAAATGATGGTATAAAAAACAATGTTACAGGTATATTAAAAATAGAAGATATGGATGGTAACATGATAGAAGAATATACACCCTCACCTAAAAAAGTCCTAGATTCACAGGTTGCCAGATTGATAAATGATGTTTTATCAGATGTTGTTGCCAGAAATTCAATTTTTGTTAAAAATTATTTCAAATCAGATACAGTTGCAATGAAAACAGGTACAACAAACAACTCTCGTGATGCTTGGACTATAGGATATACACCAACAGTTGTAGTAGGTGCATGGATAGGTAATAACAACAATAAACCTATGAATCAAATAGCTTCAGCTTTAATTGTTTCCCCTATGTGGAAACAATACATGGACTATATATTAACAAAGGTTAATAAAGAAGATTTTACAAAACCAGAGGAGGCAAGTAGTGATACAAAACCTTTTTTGAGAGGGATTTATCAAGATGCTGAAGGTGTCGCACATAGTGAATTATATTGGATTGATCTAGATGATATAACAGGTCCTGCACCAACAAATCCAGCAAAAAATCCATTGTTTTATAATTTTGAAAATTCTATATATGGCGGAGGTTTATCAAACACAGACCCTAATAATACAAACAGTCAATTATTGAAAATTTCAATTTTAGGTGGTGGTATGAGTATACTTAAAAATTCATCATTAAACCTAACAGTCTCAGGTTACGACATAAACACAAAACAAATTGATTTCTTTGTTAATAATGTTAAGGTGGGTAGTAGTTTAACACCACCATATAGTTACAATATCAACTTACAATCATTAAACAATATCAACCCTGAAAATGAAATCAAAATAGTGGAGTATAAAAACGATAATACCTCAAAAAATACAACGAGTTATTTTACAATTCAAGAATAAGGGTTTTATTTAAAGATTTTATCTCGTTGTTTATTTTATCAAATTTTAACAATATCAAAAATCTAATATTTGATATTGTTTTTATTTTTACAACATTATTTTTAATAAAGATGTTTTTTTTATTCAAATCTAGATTTAACTCTTTTTTAATAATATCTATTATACTGAATATATCCTTATCAAAATCACGCCGCTGATCCTCTATTTTTAATAGATCTGATATTTTTTTAATATTATGAATCATTTTTTTATTATTTATTCATAGGCATAACCATATAAACATAACTATTATCATCTTTAGGTCTTATAATAGTTGGTGTTGTTTTACCACTTATATCAATAATAACCTTATCTGACTTAACTTTACTTAGAAAATCAGATAAATATCTATGATTATAATTTTGTGTTATAGACTCCCCTTTTTTTATAATATCTTTTTTAGATACAGATTCACCTATTTTACTGTTTTTTGAATAAAAATTAATATCATTATCATTCACATCTATTTTTACATAATTAAAATCATCAGAAAATATGTTTGAAACCTTTAAAGAATCCACTATATCATTGGTATTCATCTCTATATTTGTTATAAAATTGTTTGGAATTATAGCCTTATAATTCGGATATAGACCAGAAACAGTTCTAACACATAACAAACTGTCTGATGTTTTAATACAGAACAAACCTTTTTCCAAAAAAATTGATATTGATATATTTACATATATAACCTTTAATAAATCATTTAGATTTTTTGCAGTTATTAATATCTGTTTAAAATCATCAATATTTTTAATATCATCTTTATTTATAATCTTTTTCTTTTCAACCAATCTAAAACCATCAGTAGCTACAAAATGAAAAACATCATCCTCATATGATATCAGAACACATGATAATTCAGGTTTTATACTGGATAAAGCAGCTGCAAAAGAAACTGATTGTATACCATCAATAATAAGATCTGAATTCACAGTTAAAACATCTTCTTTTTTATCAATATTAAAATTTCTTATATCAGGATAAGTGTCCCCTGAGACTGCTTGTATATCAGATTCTTGATTATTTATCTTTAATTTGATGGATTTTTCACAGATTTCTATTATAACATTCTCATTTTTATTAAAAAGATTCAGATAACTAAGTAACAGATTAGGGTTTATGCATATTTTACCTCTTTTTCCAGTTTCTTTTGTTTTAATAAAAATTTCTTGTGTGTAAAATATATCAAGATTATAACTTGTTACTTTTAAAGTTGATTCATCAATCACTTCAAGTAATACATTTTCCAATATCGGTTGATTTGGATTTTTACTAGTTATTTTCGATGCTTTACCTATAACATCTATTAAGAGTTCATTAATTGTTTCTATTTTCATATTTAAATTAATTATACACAATTATATACATAATGTATGTGGATACCTGAATAACTGTAAATCAACCTTGTTATATAAGGATATTTTTTACATAACCTATGTTGATAATTATGTGGATATCTGTGGATAAGGTCTGTATATATCTGTATTGTTGTGGATAAGGGTGGATAAAGTCTTGATTTATACAGTGTTTATACAATCCTATAAACAGGATATTAACAACATATATACATAGTTATCAACAATTATATTCTTAACATTGATTTTATTTGATTTATCTCTTCAACTAGAATTTGATTTGATTTTAAATCTGTATTTATCTTATCACAGGCGTGTATTACAGTAGTGTGATCCCTTCCCCCTAGTTTTTGGCCTATATTTGACAATGAATAATCAAAATATTCCCTCAAAATATACATTAAAACCTGTCTCGGCTTCACAATCTCCTGTTTTCTGTTTTTATCTATTATTAGTTTTTCATCTATTTTATAAAAAGACGAAACAGCCTTTAATATATCCTTTAAAGATGTATTACCCCCTGTTTTTACTATGTTTTTTGTTAGGTTTTTTACCTCGTCTAAGGTTAAAACCCTATCTCTTATCTGTGACTGTATTGATATATTGTTTATAATACCCTCTATTTCCCTTATGCTGCCATCTAAACCCTCTGCTAGGTATTGTATGGTCTCACTATCTAGTTTTGTGTCACCTTGCTCTAATTTTGACTTTATTATAGCTATCTTTGATTCTATATCTATTCTAGGTATATCTATAATCATACCTTGAGAAAACCTTGATTTTAAACGACTTTCTAGGTTTTGGAGATAATTTGGGTGTTGATCTGATGAAAAGATGATCTGTCTCTGATTGTCATATAAAAAGTTAAAAAGATGAAATAATTCCTCTTGAGTCCTCTCTTTGTTCGACAAAAATTGTATATCATCCATGATTAATAGATCGTATTTCTTATATTTCTCCTTAAAAACATTGGTTTTATTGTTTTGAAGTGATGATATATAGTCGTTAGTGAATCTCTCACTAGTAACATAGAATACTTTTTTGCTCAGATTGTTCTTATAGAAGTTTCCAACCGCCTGCATAAGGTGAGTTTTTCCTACCCCTGTACTACCATAAAAGAATAATGGGTTGTAAAAACCAGGTTTTTTGATAATTGCCTGAGCTGAGGCATAGGCTAATTCATTAAAAGATCCCACAACAAATGAGTCAAATATGTATTTAGGGTTTAGATTATCATTTAAATCAATATAATTGTCTTTTATAGGTAACTCCCCTTTTTTGTTGTCTGTTTGCTTTTTTTCTTCATTCTTATCATCATTCTTCTTCTCTTTCTCTTTTTTGGGTGTTGTTGGAAGTATTATAAATTCAACATTTTTAATGTTTTCATTGTTTTTTCTGAGATTGTTTAATATTTTGGTGTAACATTTGCTTTTTATCCAATCTATAGCAAATGAGTTTTGAACCAGTATTTTAAAGACATTATCCTCAAAAGAGTCCACTTTACTGTTTTTTAGCCAAGTATTAAATCCAGATGGGGTTACATCTGTCTTTATTTCCTCTAATGTTTTTTTCCAAATATTATTATAATCTTCCATGTGCATAAATTATATACTTGTGGATAACTTTTTTTACCTTGTTTTTTTTATAAAATAATGTATATTGTTATATATTATGTCATTTACGTATAATCCCAAAAAAAGAAAACGAGCAAAAACTCACGGTTTCCTATCTAGATCAAAAACTCATGGTGGAAAAAGGGTTTTACAAGCAAGAAGAAGAAAAGGTAGAAAAAACCTATCAACCGTTGGTTCATAATTTTTGTTTGTTGGTATATAATACAGATTATGATTTACTATTTAAAGACAATAAACCAGAAAGAGAAACCTGGTTTTTTTGTTTATTTTGTGGCTAAAAAGAAGATTTTTAAACAGGCTGTTGTTAGGAATAAGGTAAAAAGAATAGCGAGACATGCTTTTTTTGAAGCCAAAAAAGCTTTATTGACTGATAAAAGCTTTGTTTTTCCCAATAAACAAGTTATTTTTTTCTTAGAAAATGGTATTATTCAAGAATCTTTTCAAAATATAGTCAAAATCTTTATAAAAGACCTTAAAAATAATATATAATATATAAACATGTTCCATCAATTATTTTATAAACCAATGTATAATATTCTAGTTTTTATATTAGATATTTTACCAACACATGATGTGGCCCTTGCGGTCATTGTTCTAACTGTTTTTATTAAGATTGTATTACTTCCCCTATCTCATAAGATGTTTAAAACCCAGATAATACAAAGGAAGATACAGCCTCTTATAAACAAGATTCAAGAAGAATACAAAGACAATAGACAAATGTTAGGTGTTAAGATGTTAGAAATATATAAAGAATATAAATTAAATCCTTTCTCATCTATATTGTTGATGATAATTCAAATACCTATAGTATTTGCATTATATTTTGTTTTTGCTAATGGTGGTCTTCCAAATATAAATATGGCAGATTTGTATTCTTTTACACCCAACGTTGATACTATAAATCATATTTTGTATGGCGTTGATTTTACAAAAGCTAATATAATGGTTGGTTTACTTGCTGCTTTATTTCAATACATACAGATAAGATTATCTTTACAAAATATGACCCCTGTAGATAAAAACAAGCCAAATAAAGACTTAAAACCAGAAGAGATGATGCAAAAACAGATGGGTTTTATGATGAAATATTTTATACCAATACTTATATTTGTTGCTTCTCTTAAGGTTTCTGCTGCTGTGGCCTTGTATTGGATAGTGTCATCAGTATTTATGATAGCCCAAGAGCTTTATTTTAGAAATAAATACAAAGAAGAGTTGCTCGATTTGAAGACGAAATAAACCCTCACCTAAACCTGAACAAAAAAATATCTATCCTGGTTGGGGATAGATATTTTTATTGTGAAGGTTTATTTAATAAACCAAATCATATTTCCAAAGACTTAATGTGTTCTTATCTTGAAATATCATATATCTATTGTCGTTTGATATTGATATGTGATAAACATCTATTGGTTTCGATATCTGATCTTGTAAAGCTATTGTTAATGTGAACTCTCCTGTTTCAGGGTCTATTGACCACATATTATCTGAAAAAGAGGTTTGGTTTTTATACCAATCATCTGGATATGGTGCCTGATACAATGTTTGAGGTATACCACAGAATATCTTTTTAGAATCATTGGACCAAACACATTTATCAACTATAGTTGCCTGGCTCAAATATGTTGAACTTTTTGATTTTATATCATATATAAAAGTTTCTAAGGTATTATTTATTATCTCATTATATATAACCTTTTTACCATCCGGAGAGGTTAATGTGTTGAATCCATACTTTTCACCTATTATATATGTATTTTTAGATGAACCATCTGTGTTTAATAAGAATAGATATCCTTTAAAATAAGCACTAGGTTTAGTTGTTAACGCTATTGTGTTTTTGTTTACATATTGTGATAACCATTCAGAGAGGGTTGTGTTTATTATGTTTTTTCGAGTATTTCCATCAATAGTTGATAAAATTCCTTTACCTGTTTTGTTTATAAAATAGAAAATCTTTTTTTCTATCTTTGAGTATGAAATATTGTCTGAATCTATAGCTATATTTTTAATATCAGTTATGTAAACAGTTGAAGTTGAAAATTCTTTTGTGAGTTTTAAATAATTGGTAGTTATTGTATCATTATCACTCTCTAATTTTCTTGTTATTAAAGATGAATTGTCTATAA
This sequence comes from uncultured bacterium, assembly GCA_903933735.1. GTDB lineage: Bacteria > Patescibacteriota > Minisyncoccia > Phycocordibacterales > CAIZLB01 > CAIZLB01. The sequence goes on from CAIZLB010000010.1 coordinate 8,359, forward strand.
AATAAGCCTCCTCTACTTCAGGTAGGGTGTAGTTCGCAATCTTGTTAATCTCTGTTGTAGAGGCTAGATTTTCGTAAATATGACCTGTTTTACGATCCCATAGGTATATAAATTCTTGATTCTTTAAAATCTTTTTATTTTTTACATTTTCTATAATAGTTGTAGATGAATTGTTTGTACTTGTTGCCAAGACTTCTATGTCTTTATATACAAAATCAAAACCAGAAACAGGTTCTTTCCATAACTCAACAAGTCTAGGTTTTGTTGTTGATATTGTTGTTGTTGGATTTATCACCTCATTACCTCCTTCTATTATTGTTTTTACCTCTGTTGAGGTTGATACTCTTGTTTGAAAAGGTGTTCTACCTGGATTTGTGTTTATTGTTTTTGTGCTTGTTTGATTTGTGTTTTGTGAATTTTTGTAAAATGTATAACCAAAATATATACCAAAAACCAAGATCAGAAAGGTTAATATTAGGATTATTTTTTTTATTATGTTTTGCATATTGTTTTAATTATATTTATATTCCACAAGGTTGTATAAGATTTTGATCAACCATTTGACTGTGACTTTTTCCATTCATTGCTGCTGTATCTTTTATATAAACGACATTTTTGGCACCAGGATTATTTTTATAATAATTCATCACTATTTCAAACGTCACTTTTTTATTACCTTTATTCATATTATCACTATTGACAATATTTGGGTCTAGATAAGCCTTCGCTGCTGCAAAAGTAAAATCTAGATTTTCGCTCGAATCATCAACTATTGGTAATATGTTTTGAAAGACACCATTTACATAAAGTCTGATACCTATATATTTTACCACAGACATATCTATGCCAGCAGCTCTCCAAAATCCTTGAGGTAGGGCCAGTCCCATAGATGTTGTATTCCAATTGTAATAAGTACAACCTGGTTTATCTGACCATTTGGAGTTTCCTACACCATTATCCCCCTTACTACCTGTTCTACCATTACCGTCTAGATATCCAAAGATGGTTGGAAATGATGCCGCACATAAACCATTTACACAACTTATGGAACCATATGATGCGTTCGTTGAAAAATTACCAGTAGCTGTAGTTGCAGCCCAACTAGGTGAAGATCCGGGGGTTATAGTCCCAGGTGTTGTTCCATAGCCTCCGTTTTGTTGCACAGGCTGTGTCAAATATTGAACCGCATTATCAGCAACATATACACTACCTTCTGCTTTGGCAGCATTGGCCTGATCTATACCTTTTTGTATGTTGTTTTTATCATCTAATTTATTAGGATTGAATTCAAACTCAATCAACTGTTTA
>CAIZLB010000011.1 GCA_903933735.1 uncultured bacterium
AAATATATAAAAGTAATAAATAGTATAGATACTATAATCAACACTATTAAACTTATGTTTTTTTTATTATTTTTATTATTCATAACTTAAATTAAGGTTAAATGTAAAATTTTTACTTTGACTAAAAACTGAATATGGTAATTCCGCACCCTTGTAACGACTGTTATTCAATCTCTCTACTATAATATTTGCAGTATTTTTATTGTCTATATCAGCACTTACTAAAACCTTTTTACTTAAAGTATCAACACTTATACTAGATATTTTTGCATTTGGAATTTCTTGATATATAGACTGTATTTCTTTATATATATCGATTGTATCCTTCTTAACACTTAGACTTAATATAGATATATTATTATTTATTTCCAGAGCTTCTTTCTTATCCCCCTCTGATTTATATGCATTGATTTCATTTTCTAAAGGTGTAATCTTATCAGATAAAATCTTGCCGTCAGTATTCATGGTCAAATAGGTCGGGAATAATATTATCATAAATACTACAAATAAAATCAATAATCCTATACTAAATATATAAACCAGATGAGCATAATATTCATCCAAGATCTTGTCTTTTTGCTGTTTTGTGACTAAAAATAACATATCTTTATTTTGATTTTGTTTTCGGTTTTGTTTTTGATAAAGTCAAACCAATAGCTGTAGCATATTGATATGAATCCGTTTTATTGATCGGTGGTACTTGATCACTGAAATCGGTTACATTGGTCCAAACATTTGGTTTGTCTATCTGTATAGCAAGTTTATCAGTCATCATATTGATGAATTCTGATTCTATTATATTTGAATATGTAGAACTTACAATGATAGATTTTATCTTATCAAAGCCATAAGATTTATTTTGTTCTATATAAGAGATCCAGAATATCATTATTCTATATATATCTTTTATAACTTCTTCTAATATTTCTTTTCTTTGTAGATTCAAATTATCATCAAATAAAGATTTATTTATCGTAGATGTGTATAGTACAATATCAGATGAGATGATTGATACCACCACATATGTTTTTTCTATAGCTACAACACAATAAGAATTATTATCATCACTTCGAATCAAAGACTTACTTAATGCCTGATTTTGAATCAAAAATGAAATCACCTCCATATTTGCCTTTTTAAAAGTCTCTATATAATCTTCAATATTTTTTTTAGATACTACAGATACAGAGATTAATTTTTTATCATTTTTTAAATCTAAAACATCAACATATTCAAAAACCGTATCCTCGGCCTTGATTGGAACATTTTCTTCCATCTTAAACTCAATCTGGCTGCGTATAGAAGCAGGATCTGTGTTATCGACCTCTTGAGTGTATACATAAGCAATCTCTTCTGGAAGAGAAACTTTAACATATTTGTATTTAAACTTTTTTTGAATCTTTTTTAAAATTTCGATAACTTCATCATTATCAGTTAAAGATTTATTTTTATCTATAGTGTGGGTTATGTTCTCTACCCCAAACTGATCAACAAGTAATTTTCCATCTTCATCTCTAAAACTTATATGACGTATGTGATCAAGTCCTATATCAATACCCGCATGATTAAAACTGATCATTTTTGGAACTGGAATATGTTTTTTTAATTTGTCTAAAAATGTATTCATATTTAATTATGATAATATTGTACCGATTGGTAAAACCCTATTAGCTTCTATCAAAGCTAAACCTTGACCGTCTTTACAGGCCAATATCATAGCCTGACTCTCTATACCCATAATATCTCTTGGTTCTAAGTTTGTAACAAAAATCTTTTGGCTACCAACAAAACTCTCAAGGTCAACATGTCCGGCTATTCCTGATACAACCGTTCTTGTTTTATCTTCACCAAAATCAACTTCGAGTAATAATAACTTATCAGATCCTTCTACGGGTTCTGCTTTGATTATCTGCCCTACTTTCATTTCTACTTTTTTAAATTCATCGATTGTAATCATATTTATGATTATACTACAGTTTCAGTTTTGAATCGAGAAAATTTTGCAAAATCAGTGCTGCAACTTTTGCATCATCATCTTTTGTATTATCTCTGACTGATTTTGCATTTTTAGAAAAAGTTTTTGAGTTTTGATTTTTTTGAAAATGAAAACGATTTTCGGAATTTATGAGACTTGTAGACATTCTTTCATCTATACGATGTATGATGTATTTATTTTCTTTATTTAAAATGTCAATAAAGGTGTCAATATGTTTCTCTATACTATTATCTTTGTTTTGATAATCGACTGATTTTCCTATAACAATGTCTTTAACACCTTCTTTTTCGCATAAATTATCTATATACAATATGTGTTTATTACCTATATTATCCAAAAGGATGATATCACGAGGAAAGGCAATACTTCCTGCGTCATCGCTTATAGCAATACCAATCTTTTTTTGACCATAGTCTACCCCTAGATATTTCATATATAATCTGATAATATCATAAAGGTATATCGACGTATACACTTATGGAGGAGTGGCAGAGAGGTCGATTGCACCTGTCTTGAAAACAGGAGGGCTCTAACGGGTCCCGTGAGTTCGAATCTCACCTCCTCCGCTAGTAAAAACAATCATCGCAAGGTGATTGTTTTTTATTAGGAGGAGAGGAAGTGCATAGTTGCACTTCCGTGGGAGACTCGAAAGGCTTTTCTATGTTTTTGGGCATTGTGATGCGAAAAAACGAGAAAAGGCGTACTGAAGCTGTAAGCTTCGAATCTCACCTTTTAAAGATTTTTAAATATCAAACCAAAGTAATCTGAATATTTACGGTGTACAAAAAAAATAATTGAGTTATTATGGTAAGTATGAATGAAAACTACGAAATACCACAAGTACACTCTTTGGATCAGGTTGATAGTCATAGTAAATCTCAAGATAATGGCGAAAAAGCATTCGAAATACGAAAAGATTTTGCAGAAAAATACCCACTTTTATCAGAACGATTAGACTCTGAAGAAAAATGGGGTATCTTTCAAGCTGCTCTAGGGAGTAGAAATGTTGAAGAAGATATTTTAGCAGAAGTGTATAATGATGTCATAAAAAGTCACTACGTAGAAGGTATACAAACAATTGTTTTTTATGGGTGGGATAGAGATAAAAATGCTATTGATTTATATGGATGGGGATCAAAACCTGGTACTTTTAAGGCTATACGCACACTCGTTCATCATAGTGAAGAGGCGGTCAAACTTAACCGTACCGTTTTTCCTGATTACACCCTATCAATGAAATTTAATGACGGAACAGGGACACCTAGTGCAAAAAAGCTTTTTATAAGCTGGGAAACCCGAGAAGATGTAAAAAAATGGTTAGAGACATTCAGAATGGGACATCTGCTTGAGCCATTTTTTGATGCAAAATAGAATTATTTTATGATTTAAAAATTATTGCTATCATACCCCCATGTCCCCTACCCAATCATTTCTAAAAATAGCCAACACCTGCCCGGAGTTCAAAGAAGCAATTGATATAATAAAATCAAACTCAGAAGGACAGATATGGCTCATCGGAGGCTTTGTCTGTCGAAGTATAATCCAGGACCTATATAACATCCACCTGAAAAAAGATGTAGACTTAGACTTTATCATCGAAATACCAAAAGAAATAAAACTCCCCAAAGGTTGGAAGATGGAACGAAACAGCTATGGTAATCCAAAACTAATCGGACCAAAATATGAGATAGACTATATACCATTAAAAAGTATACATTCTATAATCAGACGAGGACTTGAACCAACAATAGAAAATTTTTTATCAGGAACGCCTTTAAATGTTCAGTCTATTATTTATGATGTTACAAATGATAAAGTCATAGGTGATATAGGAATAAAGGCTATAGAGGATAAGATTGTCGCCGTAAACAACCCCGAACAGGCACAACACAGAGCAGAGAAAAAAGGTGTGAGTGTTGATGATCTGGTTATAGATATTGCTAATCAGTTTGGGTTTGAGGCGAGATTATAAACTCAAGACTATCCCCCTCTCCTATGCTACAATGAAAAAATATGAAAAAAGGCATACTTATAATCATATTAATAGCAATCGTTGTGGTCATTTTTCATTTATATGAGATCATTCAACTTAAAACCCCTGACCTATATTCAAAATACGAATGGACATCTGTTGATGTAGGATCTCTAAAAGACAATAGACCTAATGTTTGGGTATTTCCATCATTTAATAATAAACAAAATTTATATCCAGATGGAAAATTTTATAAGACAACAAATCCTGATCCATCTTTAGAAGGATGGAAGGTTGAAGACGAGCAATGTATAAAGAGACATGATGGTCCTTGTGGTTTTTACGGTGGTGATAATGATTTTATAAATTATTATGAAGATAATCTAGAAAAACTTGGATATACAAATAATGGTTTAAATATAGATAATGATTTACATATCGCTAAGGACGGTAAATACAATTTAACATTAGGAAATGCTGACGGACCTTATGGAACAACTAGGGTTTTTATTAAAAACCAAGGTGATCAAATACGCCTTGTTATTATTTCAAGTTATACAACTGAAAATACTGTGTTTATAAGTGATATTTTTACTCCAAAAGAGTTGATGAAATAAAATATTTAAAAATCTACACGATATGAATTTAATAGATGAAATAAAAAAATTAAACTTTCAAAGTGATGATTTTATCATAGTAGGAAGTGGCCCTATGGTAATACGTGGATTAAAAGAATTGAATGATATAGATATCATTGTTAGCAGAGAACTATTTGATGAATGCAAAAAAGATGATAGATGGAAACAAATTCCATGGACATATCCAGATCATCTTGGACAAATATATCTCGAATCTGAACCATTTGAATTATATCTAGATGTAAATTGTGGAGATTTTAATCCAACATTTGGAGAATTAATGAGTAGATCTGATTTAATAGAAGGAATTCATTTTGCTTCAATAGAGGATGTACTCCGATTTAAGAAATCTTATAATAGGCCGAAACATGAGAAAGATATAGAAATAATAGAAGAATATTTATTGAATCATTCTTCATCAGATATTTCAGATATAATCTAGAGAGTCCTATGGGTTCAAACCTGTAATAACTTTCTAACCCTTTCTTCAAATGTATTCATATGATAATGAAGTGGAAATGGTATAAGTAAACCATTATTTACCACATTAAACCCGTCAGCAAGGAGAGGTTTCTCAAGGAGTCTGAAAATATTTGACTTAACTAAAATAATAGGAGTCTTTGTATTTTTCATTATCGCGTTTAAATCTTTTTTAAAGTTTTCATAATTATCTAAAATCAGCCTATCCGCCTCTTTGTCTGGGAGCTTATTCACGGGAGTATAGATTGGATTCATTAAGACATATCCAGCATCTGCCAATCTTCTCAATCCTTCGTCTTTCGTAGCAGGTTTAAAATCAAGTATTGCTTTCATAAAAGCCCGAAACAAAACTTCTGACACTCTCCCTGTTGGATCATAGAAATATCCATGTCCAGCAGGAGGTGATTCTAAAACAAAAATTGCCTTTATATTTTTAGGCATATAGTTGTTACGTAAAGAGATGAACTCTGATTCCATGTCATAAGTATATCAATAAATAGTGATTTTAAATATTCCCACCCCTCTTTCCTAAACCCTATAAGTCTCCAAATCCACCTTATTAAAATCAATCAAAACCTTTGCATCCAAATCATACTGACAATTTTGATATGGATTTTCTGGCCAATTTAAATTAAAAGGATTTAATTGTTGTATATAAACCTCACTTTTTAGCGGCTTACCTGGATAACACCAAAGTATCCACTTTTGCTGATTTTCTACATATTCATTAGGAAGTTTTATTTGATTTTTACTAATTAAATACATCATAAGTACCTCTTCTAAAAAGAAATTAACCTGATTATCTTTAACCTCCCTTCCAAACGCCTCACAATCTTCTTCAATGTATTTCTGAAATTTCAAATCTTCTTTATAGAGTTTCTTTATTTTATCAAATAATCGATTAAAATCTGTTGTTCCAACGTATAATTGATTCCAAACCATATAATTAAATCCATGTTGTATTTGAAATGTTGTACAATTTTTCTCAATAATTCGTTGCAAACTATTTCTATGATCTATTACTTGATTCATAAAAGAATGTTTCAGTTCTGGTGCAGGTCTGTCGCTATATAAATACAAGAAATCTCCATAAATAAAATTCAAGCCTATAAGTGGTTTTTTGACCTTGTCCGTTGCAAGTTTTTTAATATCTTCCATACAATTTTTAGCATTTTGCCTATTGCCTAATTTACTCATTGAGAGGCCGAAAATGATTAAACCTTTTTCATCAGGAAGTTTATGAATATCACGAAATTTGTTTTTCTCCATGATGAGATTATATCAAGAAAGTAAAAATTAATCTTGAGTGTTTATCTTGGTCAGTATTTAGTGAATATAGTCCAAAAACAGTCCATATTCACTAATTTTATACGAAAGAATGCCATTTCTCGATATCTCCCCCTATGTTATCATAACCCTATGCCCACCTCAGAAAAGAAACCCATAAACCTCTATGAAGAGATAAACAAACTAAACCTACCCAAAGATCACTTCATGATCGTCGGTAGTGGTATCATGTCCCTCAAGGGAATACGTGATTCTTATGATCTGGACCTAGTTATATCCGAGGAATTATTTGAGCAATTAAAAAACGGACCGGACTTCGAATTAAGACCCTGGACCAGAACAGGCATAGGAAGAGAGTGGCTAAAGAACGACATAGCTGATCTAGTTGTGGACATGAGAATCGGGGATGAAATATATGATTTACAAAGACTAAAGTTGGAAGGTGAAAAAATAGATGATATGTGGTTTTTGAGTTTAAAACAACTTATAGATTTTAAAAGAGTTTACGGCAGACAAAAAGATTTCGATGATATAGAGCTTATTGAGAGATATTTATTAAATCATATAAAATAATTTAATTACCGTAAACTTTACTTTTTTACAAATTAGGAGTATTTTTACCATGTAACAACCGCACACAAACATGCCATTTATAAACAAAGATATATTATTAGCAGAATTCTTACAAGCTGTACGCAGAAGAATCTTACAATCCCAAAACGAGGATGCTAGAATTTTCTTCGATAGCTTCTTAGGAAATCACCTACTTGAAGAGATAAAAGCGGATCTTCCAGACGACTGGAGCGGTTCGTTTAACGCTGGGGATTTTGACGAACTCTATCCGCTAGTAGCTGAAATACTTTTCGATGCCGCGACCCGAAATGACGGCGAAGGGCATGCAAATATTTACGAAGATGCAAGTGCAGTCTCTCTCGCTTTTTGCGAAGAGATGAATGAAGTATTCCAATGTTCTGGTAATGAAACCTTTATTTTCATACCTATCAAATCTTTTTCTGAAATTATGATTGAATCAGGTCGGGCCTTATCAGCAGACCAAGATAGTCAAGGATAGATTATCCCAAAAGAAGACTGATTGATTTCCTGTTCCACACAGGGCCACCTCTTGACGACACAAGGGTGGCACTTTTTTATGAATATGAGAATTGAACAATCCCTAACAAACATATATAATTTAATCACATGAAATCAATAGAAAATATACCAAATATATATACTATACTTGAAAATTTTACAGAAGAATATAATATACCGCCATATGATAGTTATATATCATATTTTGACGTTAAGCCTGTTGGAGAATTAGACGAAAACATAACAGATGAAAATGAGAAAAATGAACCATGTCTTATAGTAAAACTCAGAGACAAATTACCTCCGGGTTTAGAAATACCAGCTTCATATAGAGGGACAAGGGTTTTTGTGAGGTGATTGATTTATCTATTATAAACCCTCCCCGCTTTATAATTCTCCACAACCTTTTCACTTGGTTTAAACAAAGGACTTGGTAGATGATCCAGATCAAACCATTCCCACTTTGTTATCTCATCAGGCTCCATAACTTTAGCCTCACCTTCGAACTTTGTACAAAGTAAACCAATAGTCACAAAATGAGCATTCGGAACTATATCATTTGAAAGACTTATAACTTCTAAATCCTCTAACTCTATATGAATACCTGTTTCCTCCATAACTTCCCTTTGACCACCAGCTTCAAAACTCTCACCAAAATCCAGTTTACCACCAGGCATGGTCCAGGTACCTTCACCATTCATAAGACTTTGAGCCTTTTCAGGGTCGACATGTCTTTGTCCGAGTAGTATCTTATTATCTTTTAATATCATAACACCGAAACCAATTCCCATTTTTTTAGTTGTTTCCATGGGTATATTATATAATATAGGTTTGAAATAATCGAATTTTCCGGATAGTTGAAAATCTCCCACAAAGATATACAATTAAATCATGATTAATATAAACAAAGACTCTTTAAAAAACTTTATATTAGAAGCAAGTAGAGCAACTTATGCTTCAGGTAATGAATTTATAAAACAAAAACAAGAAGACGGTTCAACAACTATCGTATACGAGAACAGTGAATACAAATATCACGATAACTATTTTGGAGGAGAACCCTATGGAGGAAGAGAGGTTATTTTTAAAGATAATAAACCTATATGGATGATGGTTTATTATGGTTTTGTTTATGAAAATATCGATAATAAAGAAGTTTACCCATTTCTGACAGAATCACTCAGTAGTTCAACTATCGATATGCCATATAGGGGTCCAGTTATACATATCAGAGATAATTGGAAATATGAAAATAAATTTATAGGTGATGTTGATAAATTCTCAGGAACAGAGGAAATATTAAAAGATGGAGCATGTGTTTATGAAGCAAGTTATATAGGTGGTTTTGTGGATGTTACATCTTAGTTATTAAACCCCTACTCCCTAATCTTCACCGAAAAATCCTCCCTACCCCTATACAATCCACCCTTCTCATTTACATGATATTTTAAACGAGCCTCTTGAAAAGTAAGATCGGTATCGATCAAACCCAAATCATAAGCCAATATATCAGAATTTGCCGGAAATAATATTCTAAAATCATACCAAGGTATAATCTTTGACGCTATAAGATTGACATGCTTAACCATATTTGTAGTACATGTATTTATCACAGTATTATAAAACTCTGGTTTTTCATAAAGTTTATTTACCCTATCTATAATACTCATGAACAATTCTTTGTTTTTTTCTGGACCTGATTTTATCGGATATATATATACTTCATCTTTTCTATAATTTACATGAAAATCAACGATATCTCTTTCATCGGCCAAGACATATATGAGTTCATATTGATTCAATAAACCTTTCATGGGATGAAACAACTCCCCCTTCTCTTTTCTTGTTTCAATGGATACTGATAAGAAAACACCATCTTCAAACTCAAAACTAAAAAAAGTATGAGCTGACCCTGAAATACTTGAAAATGGTTCAACTATATACCAAACTTTTTTAAGTTTATTCAAATCATATTTTCTATCATAATAATGTTCTGTGTATGATGTTGTAGAGGAATATCTAAAATCTCTAACATTTTTTACATCGACTATATCACCTTCAACAGTAGCATGAGCCAAAACCTTTTGATCATTATTCCAATCCTTATCGTTTGAAGGTTTGATAAATAAATACATGCCAACAAAAAACAGTGCGAGGAGGAAAATTACATTAAATATGATCTTGAAAAATAACCTGATCATGATACAAGTAATTTTACCATATACTTAACCTATACCCCAATACACCATCTACCATTATGTCTAAATGCGGGAATGGTTTGTCTCTTAGCTTTATTGTATATATTATTTTTATCAAGATTAATATCAAGAGCATGTTTACTCAAGGATACAATATTTTTTCCTTCCAAATAAGCGATTCTTTTATTTAATGATTCCATAACAGCTAAGACCAACATTTTTTCAAAAATATCAATGTTTTCATCTAAATCATATTTTTTAAAAGATTCATAATACTCTTTTTTATCTATATCTCTAATAATTACCTGAGGAAAACCAGTATCAAGTAAAAGTAAGTTTATGATGACTCTACCTATACGACCATTACCATCACAAAAAGGATGTATACGCTCAAATTCTAAGTGAAATCTAGCTATCTTTTCCAAGACATAATTATATGTATTGTGTTTATAATGTGATATATTTTTTTCAATCAAATCTTCTACATCTTCCGGATTTGGCGCTATATGCTTACCAACTCTAACAAATTCACCTTTGATCCTAAATCTTCCTGCAATTTTATCGTCAATATTATCAATAAGCATTTTATGTAGAAATAATATGTTTTCCCTGTTTAAACGTAAATTATTTTTAAGAAATTTATTAACTCTTGCTAGATTTTTAGCTTCAAATACCTCTCTGAGATTGAAACTTTTTTCCATATCTAATTCTGCCAATATCTGTTCGGTTTCTAATAAAGTCAAAGTTGAATTTTCTATAGCATTCGAATTATACACAGCTTCAGCTATTTCATTTTCATCAATCAAATCAAGCAGTTTTTCCTTATTTTGCTTTAATTTATCATATCTTCTCTTTAAAACAGATATTTTGTTTTTGTAAAAATCGTTAATCATTATGTATTTAGTATACTTATTAACGATAAATTGTCAATAAATCGTTAACAATACCCTAGATTATGCACTTATTAACGATTTTACTCATACCTCAAACTCTAGGGTTACAGTTTTATGTTTTGTTCATTTTGAATCTACTATAATGATCCAGCACGAAATATCGACATAATAAATATAACCTGATATAGTATAAAAGTTAGCAAGACCAAAAAATAAAATGAAAATTCTGACCCTTCTACTCTTAGTATTTATCAGCAATGTCGCCTACGGTAGCCTGACAAGATATGACCAATTTCAAGGTAAATTCACTCAAAAATCTGATGGTAAGGAGGTAATCATCCCTGAGCCTGAAGAGCGCATGGCCGAGATGGATACCATAAGACCAAAGCCGGGTACATACATCCTAGACAACCCTGATGTTATCGATAAAAGGATTGAGAGTCAGGGGAAAAAAGTAGTGAGTCGTACGTCATTGATGTTATATAAAGCATGTACTGTCATACTGGTCCTAAGTCTACTATTTGGACCCAAACGAAAGTAGGGTATCAATCATTTCAAATCGATCCGCGACACCTCGTCCGCGGATCATTTTCTTTTACTCATACCTCAAAAGTTGATTTTAACCCTAAAGTATTGACCTATTCCTGACTATTTACAACACATCTATTATATGGTACTTTTTGTAAGTAAAAATACAGAACATATGAACATATCAGCACTTTTTATACATGACAACGAAGGAGTACCTGCTTATTTCATAACACTGATACCAGAAAATAGTAAGGAAATAAAGGTTTTAAATACAATGATTGAAGAAAGGAGGGATAGGAAACTTATACATCCATCTATTAAGATCGATTCCTGGATTCCAGGCGGTCATCTTGTTAGTTTCAAGATTTCATTCATAGCTATAAATCGCTCAAGGTTACATAACAATGTAGGTGACTAGGAGGCCCCCGGATTTTTCCGCGGGGCTTTTTTACTGCCCATATTACTCCCTACCAGCTAGATATCCTGTAGTCCAACAGATCTGCAAACTATATCCACCCGAAGGTCTGTCTATATTGAGTAGGTCACCTATTATATAAAGATTATTTATTATCTTAGATTTCATATTTTTAAAATCTATCTCTTTAAGATCCACTCCGCCGTCAGAAACTATTGCATCATTTTCATCCAATAAACCATGTATGTTTATTTTGACATTTTTAATATTTTCTATAAGAATAATCCTCATCTCTTTCGTGACAGCATTACCTACAATATCTTCACTTATCTTTGAATTTTGTAAAATGATAGAAGTTAGATTTTTATTAATCAATTCAGACAATATATTTACAATCTTTTTCTTGGGATTATTCTGAAACAAATCCGTCAATGTTTTATTTAATGTGCCATGATCAAGTCCTGACATGATATCTATACCTACATATACTTTTTGTTTTTTATCCAAACTCTCACCTATCTCTTTACTCATATTTAAAATAGTTGGTCCTGACACCCCAAAATGTGTAAACAATATCTTTCCTTTTTTTGATATAACTTTTTTATCATCGACAAATAAATTTATCTTTATATCCTGCAAAGCTAAACCTTGTATTTTTTTTATCCAAGCCTCATTGCTTCGAAGAGGCACAAGTGAGGCTTTGGGCTCAAATACACAATGTCCCATATCTTTAAGCCATGAAAAAGCATCACCCGTAGACCCTGTTTCTGGATGAGAAGTTCCTCCTGTTGCCAATATATATCTTTTAGCTTTATATATAATCTTCTTTTTATTAATCTCAATTTCAACTCCATCTATGTTTTTACTATCATGAATAATATTTGTAACTTTAGCATTAGACAAAACTTCAACACCTCTGTTATTCAATTCTTTAAATAAAACGTTATAAACACTACGAGCTGAGTCACTTACAGGAAATACGCGACCATATTCTTCAACTTTGGTTGGCATATTTCTTTTATTAAAAAAATCCAAAGTATCTTTTACACTGTATTGTGTAAAAGCAGAATACAAAAACTGTTCAGCTTGTTTATAATTTTTTAATAATTTACGAAGATCTAATTCGTGATTAGTAAGGTTACATCTCCCCCCGCCCGTGATCAAAAGTTTTTTACCAAGTATATTATTTTTTTCTATAATCAAAACTTTTTTGTTTTTAGAAATAGAAGAAGCCGCCATCATTCCTGAAGCACCACCACCGATTATTATAGTGTCGTATACAGTATCTATCACAGAATTATTTGATTTCATCTATTTGATCATGCTTATTTTTCTTCATCCAAAAGAATCCAAATACACCTATAAGTACAATAAATATTATTAAACCAAAATTCAATAATACTTTATTTTTCTCTCCGAATGGAATAATATTTTTCGCTGGTACATATTCTGGATTCTTTATAAGGCCTTGATATTGCACAATCTGTGGCGTCACTTCTTCAAAATAATTAATTATACTTTTTATATCATATATAGGTGATAATTCTATATTGTTACCAACTATTATTTTAAGATCATTTACATTGACACCGTTATCTATCTTGAAAATAACTCCAGTATTTTGAATCTTAATCTGAGCAGTTTTTGATACGTTCAAAGGTTTATTGTTATTATTTTGAATAATAACTTTAAAACTTTTATAAGTCGATACAGGTATACCTATATTCAATTTTTCACCTTTATATATAGGCGAATCTATTCTATAGATACTTGTATTTGAAATATTAAACCAATTCACATCATCATTTGAGCCTTGTATAACTGTATTTCTGTTAAAATTTTTATCATCAGAATCAACCTTAAGTATCAAGCTTTCAACATCTATACCCCCTTCAAAAACTATTTCAGACTTATCATTGTTTACAATATTACTTAATAATTTTATATCTTTATATATAAGAAGATTATCGAATACAAAGTTACCAGATAAATAATCTTTGACTTTAAAACCTAAGACTTTATTTTCTCCTTTGATGTATTTAACCTGGGCTGATCGTATTGAAACTTTATTATTTACTTTTATATTTTTATCAAAATCAACATCATCTATTAACTCTAATTTGATATATCTTGATGATATTCCAGAAAGATTAATATCAAGTTTTTCTACAGTAAAATTATCTTTATCTGTATAGTTGTAAATAACATTTTTCTGTTCAAACTCTCTCCAGGTTGGACTACCGGCAGTTAAAAAAGTGTCAGAGATAAAAACCTTTACTTTTTTTCTAAAATTGACAGAGTTTGCATCCGTAGTCAAATATAGATTATTGTACAAGACCCCTTCTCTATTTGTGTCTATAACTAATACCCTTTTATTATCTCGAGTTAAACTATTTTCAAGTATCTTAACATCATTTCTTTCTTCTTGTATATTCTGTGTATTTTGATTTGATTTGACCAATATATAAGGTATCTCATTTTTATCTTTATCTATTATTCTAATATCACTAAGATCGTTTTTTTTTGATAGGTTCACAATATCTTTGTCTACAGGCAAAACATATAGATTTTGATTATCTACAGTGTTACTGTTGACTGATATTTCCAATGTCTTAAGATTGGCGACGTCTGTCCAATTTTTTATATCTATAACCTTAGCGTATGTTTTTGCAGACAGAAACATAGAGGTCATCATGAGAAGAAAGAGACCGGCCTTTGCTATGTCTATCTTTTTATTTTTAGAAAGATATAGATACGAAATAATGAGCAGAGCAATACCAAAGCCGACAAATGTTATTATTCTGTAAACCGGACCCGTTTCCCAAGTTAAAGTCATAAGTAATATTGAAGTTATTACAAGAGTTACTATACCCATATTTCTGATTGTTTTATTTTTGTTTACCAAACCGAATACAAAATATATTATGGTCATGAATATGAAGAGCAACATTTGCATAAATGTAGTAGTTTTACGTACAGAATTTATCTCTGAATACTGTTTCTCATATTTGGACATGTCATAATTCTGATTATAATTGTATTTATCATAATCACCCTCCAATTTTCTATCAAGATCCCTCTGTATATTTATTTCTTTATTTATGACATCGATCTTATATCGCCCGAAACTATTTATTTCAACTGATGTTAAAAATACAAACATTATTTGACCGATAACTATCAATGCAAAAGCTGTTTTATTTATCATTGCTTTAAAATGTACATCTTCAGAATCAGAAACAGTGTTATACCATATATATGCAACGATGTTGATCAACAAGAATACCGCAAACCATACTATATAAGATTGATTTAAGAAAATATGACCATTTTTGAGAACTGATTCATATATACCAAAATTGATCATATGAACAATACCGGACAATATGGCTATAAATCCAAGCACATACATGACTGACTTGTTTTTAAAATCTTTCAACATACTTAGAGATGACAAAACCACACCTTCCAAAAACCACATCATAGTGACAAGCGGACCATCGAACTGAAGCGGTACAGCAATACTTATTATCAATATAGCGATAACAAAATGAGTTAATGATATAACATGATCAGAAGTCTT
Source organism: uncultured bacterium (assembly GCA_903933735.1). Taxonomy (GTDB): domain Bacteria; phylum Patescibacteriota; class Minisyncoccia; order Phycocordibacterales; family CAIZLB01; genus CAIZLB01. The sequence continues at coordinate 15,086 of CAIZLB010000011.1, forward strand.
TGTAATAGAACGTAACAACATATACACAACAAAATGAAACACTCCAAGTATTGCAACAAAATATCCGACATAATCAAACAAGACAGTGGTTGCTATTAAGTCATAAAATATAAATAGATATACAGCTGTATTTAAAACAGTAAGGATCACGGTCTTATTATATTTTTCAATCTTTATTTTTTTGAAATCTTGCATCAAGAATATAATCAGATATTGCAGACCGTATATTGTTGAAAATATAAATAACACATTTTTACTTATATCCGCAGACATAATAGAAGTGAATATTGCCCAAGTAAAGATGAATCCAATCACAGAACTCCCTATCCAGTCTTTTTTTATTGAGATAAATATTATGGCAATATTCAAAATCAAGACATAGAACATTAATCCAATGAGATTATCCACTCCCAAGCCAAAAGTGTCTAATCCAACAAGAAAAGATACAGCATACGCACCTAATGTTCCTAAAGTAAAAGGCAATCTATCATTTTCTTGTATCGAGATCATTATAGATACAGCAAGCACAGCAGCAACAATTCCAAGTGTTACTGGTAAAGAAACTATATTGAAAAGCATGTACCCGATAAATAAGGTTAAGAAAAATATTATAAATGAACCTCCGCGGAGAAGATTTATATAGTTAATATGAGTTTTATTCTTTTGTTTCAAATACTCAGCAATAGATAATAGAATTATACCGAACAATAATCCAGAGACGTATTTAAACACTGGACCTATTAAACCTTGACTATCTATATAGTTTAAGAAAAACAATACCCCCAATATCAATATAGCTATACCTATTCTCGATAAGTTTTTAGCAAAAGTATCTTGATGATGTTTTACCTCTTCAAGAATTATCGGTTCTGGTTTTTCTGTAAATGGTAGGGCGACATCGTCATCATCTATACTTTTGACCGCTTCAGTTTTTACAGGATTAATAATTGGATTTGAACTCAGATTTAGATTTTTAAATCTTTTTTCTAGATCGGTTACCCTACTATGTAGGGTTGCTAGATAAATAATAATGCCGATTACTACAATTATGATTATAAACATAGTATAATAATAACATGAGTAAACTACCAATGGTATGGGAAGAATACAATTATTTATATTATGCAAAAGATAAGAACTGGAAATGGTCCGTTGTTATAATAGCCTTAACTATTACTTTGATTTCTTTCATGTTCAGTAATATCACTTTTGGAGTACTTATCCTGGTGGCTACCGCTGTGTTATTGCTACACGCCTTTAAAGAGCCTAGTGTTATAAGATTTGAGATAAATACATCAGGAATAAGGGTAAATCAAGAATCATGGTCATTTTCAGACCTCAGGTCCTTCTGGATAGAAGACAACAGAGAGCATCATATACATTCGAGGATACTTTTTACAACAGATAAGATGGTTGATTCATTACTTATACTATTGTTACCACTAGATACCAACCATGAGCAAATACATGCCATACATGAAGAATTGGTCAAGATTTTACCCGAAGAGAGAGTTAGTGAGTCAATATTTCATAAATTACTAGAATATCTTGGTTTTTAAGACAAATTAAGGTATATTGTTTACATCGCTCCTGTCGTTCAATGGATAGGACAAGAGTTTGCGGAACTCTAGATTTAGGTTCGATTCCTAACAGGAGCACAATATGTTATATGAATTTTTAACAAAATACAGAAATCTTATAATCAACTTTCTTTACAAACACGCATTAAAACCTATATTTTTCAAGATGGATCCTGAGAATATACACGATAGGATGATTTCATCTGGTAGTTTTTTTGGTCGATTTTCTATAATAAGGAAGTTTTTCTCTATAGTATTCGATTATAAAAACCCTATTTTGAATCAAAAAGTGTTAGGTATGGACTTCATCAATCCTATAGGTCTTTCAGCTGGTTTTGATAAAAACGCTGAATTAACAGAGCTTTTACCCAGTATAGGTTTTGGTTTTATAGAAATAGGTTCCGTTACAGCTGAATATTGTGCAGGAAATCCAAAACCGAGATTATGGCGCATGCAATTGTCAGAAAGTCTTATAGTGTATTATGGATTAAAAAATGACGGTGCAGAGAAGATTGCAAAAAGATTAGAAAATAAAAAACATCATATTCCACTTGGAATCAACATTGCCATGACAAACTGTCAAAATAATCTAGACATAAATAATGCAATTGAAGATTTTAAAAAGGCTTTTGATATCATGAAATCCCATGCGGACTATATAACAATAAATATTTCTTGCCCCAATGCCCTAGGGGGTCAACCATTTATCAAACCTGAAAACTTAGAAAATCTATTAAATATTTTAGACAAAGTCGAAACAGATAAACCTAGATTCATCAAACTATCACCTGATTTACAAAAAGAAGAGATAGATATTATCTTAAATATACTTAAAAACCATAAAATACAAGGAATAATCTGTAGCAATCTGACAAAAAATAGGGATAATAAAAAAATTCACCAAAATGAAAATAATATTACTGATAAAGGCGGTATCAGTGGAAAAGTTGTTCGTGATCTTTCGGATGATTTATTAAAATATATTTACCAAAGAGAAGGAAAAAGGTTTGTACTCATAGGTGTTGGTGGAATATTCGAAGCCAAAGATGTTTACAAAAAGATACGAAACGGTGCTTCTCTTGTTCAACTTATAACTGGTATGATATTTGAAGGCCCTAGTCTTATAAGTAATCTAAATCAAGATCTGGCCTATATGTTAAAAAAAGATGGCTTTAAGAACATAAAGGAGGCTATAGGTATAGATGCTAATCGAGATTAATATGTTATTATATTAATCAATATGAAAGGAAAACTAATACTAATCAGACATCAAGAATCCAGATGGAATAAACTAGGATTCTGGACAGGTCTTAGAGATATAATATTAACAGAAGACGGCTGTAAAAAAGCTGAGGAGGTCGGACTATTTTTAAAAAAATACATGTCAGACAATGCTATATCATCTATAGATAATGCTTTTGCATCTATGGAGGTTCGCAGTATTGAGACCTTGGCACTTATACTAAACTCTTGTGAACTATACAATGTACCAACAAAACACGCTGCTGAGTTAAACGAGAGAGATTATGGAGATTATACAGGAAAAGACAAATGGCAAATGGAAAAAGAATTGGGAGAAGATGAGTTTCAAAAAGTTCGTCGAGGATGGGATAAAGTACCACCAAACGGTGAATCCTTGGAGATGGTTTACAATAGGTCTGTACCCTATTTTCAAAAAGAAGTTTTACCTTTACTGGATCAGGGTAAAAATGTATTAATAGTTGCACATGGTAATTCACTTAGATCATTATTAAAATACATAGAAAATATTTCTAATGAAGATATTGCAAACATAGAATTCGCCTTTAACGAGTTTGTTGTTTTTGACTTAGGCAATGAGGGAAAGTCTATAAAAAAAGATTTACAAATGATGTATCTAGCTTAATAAATAATATGTTATAATCGGAGATATATGTATATACTAAAAAAAATAAATCATTATTTTGATAAATTGGAAGATAATATAAGAGGTGCATTAAGTCATGTGCCTATAATATATGCGATATTTGGTGGTTTTGCAGTTATCATGTTCTGGAGAGCTGTATGGGAAAGTATAGATATATTATGGAAATCTGATAATGAGTTTTTTCGATGGTTCTTTTATCCTCCAATATCTTTAGTATTTTCTATAATAATACTGCTCATGATAGGCCTTATGGTATCAACTTTTATAGGCCATAGGATAATCATGTCGGGATTGAAAAATGAAAAGAAAGTGGAAGAAAGGGCTGAAGAAATGATAAAAGAAGAGGAGATCACATTGGCACATGTCATGACTGAAATTAAAAAAATAAGATCAGATATAGAAAATAAAAAATAACCATGATAGATATAACTTTAAACCAATCATTATTATTAATAACAGTATTATTTTTACTTGGATATTGGATTGGTATTTTTCTTTTAACATATCACCTTATACGTTTTGGTGTGGGAAGACAACCTAGAATTATAGCCTTTATTATGATAATCGGTTCCGTTATTTTAACGACTATAAGTATGATGTTATCATTAACCATAAAATAAACCTTATGAACAAAGAAGAAACAAAAAATATTATTAGCATAAAAGAAATAAGTCGAGGTTGGCTTGATTCTCTGTTTAGTTCACATATAAATTTTGAAGATAAAAGAGAAAATGAAAGGATAATAGTTTTCACTCGTCGACATTGGTTTGTTTTACTTACCACTGTCGCTGGAGGATTTTTGATGAGCTTATTACCTTTTGTACTTGTTATATTAGGTGCAGAAATATTGGTTCAATATAATCTATCTGCAATTTTTACACTGTTCTGGAGTCTTTATATAATGTCTGTGTGGTATTTTATTTTCTATCAACTTACTATGTATGTACTTGATACATGGATAGTTACCAATCAAAGAGTTATAGATATAATGCAGATAAGATTTTTTAGCCGCAAAGTTTCAGAGTTAAATCTTGAATCAATACAAGATATATCAGTAAATACCACTGGAATTATTCAGTCATATTTTAATTTTGGAAATGTAGAAATACAAACAGCTGCCGCTGCCCAAAGATTCTTATTTGAAGAAGTGCCACACCCACTTGATATAAAAGACAAGATCATGGAGGCGGCCAATGATATAGAGAATACTTCGATATATGAGATTAAGAAATAATAAACCTTCGTAAAAGCTCAAATAAAAAAACAACTTAACGAAAAAGTTAAGTTATTTTTTTATTTTCACTTTAGGAAAATTATTTTAGAGATGCTTTTTTTACGAAAGCATTTAATCTTGATTTCTTTCTTGATGCTGTATTATCTTTTATAGTATTTCCTTTAGCAGCTTTATCTAGCGCACTAAAAGCTTTTGGAAGTAAAGCATTTGCTTCTTTAACTTTACCTTCTTTAACTAGTTTTTTAACAGTTTTAACAGTATCTTCAACTTTTTTCTTTCGTCTTAAGTTAAATACTTTCTTTTTCTCTCCTTGTTTTAAAGCTTTTTTAGCTGATTTTGTTATTGGCATATTTATGTTTATATTATATTAATTATTTTCTAGAGTCAATTATTTGTTTTTCTACGTTTGGTGGTACTATATCGTATTTTGCGAATTCCATAGTATTTGAACCACGACCCTCTGTCATAGAACGAAGTTGAGTGGTGTAACCAAACATCTCTGAAAGTGGAACTAGAGCTCTTATAACCTTAACAAGACCTCTATCTTCCATACCTTCTATCTGACCTCTCTTTGATGAAAGTGAACCAGTAACGTCACCCATGAATTTCTCAGGGACAACAACCTCTACTTTCATAATAGGTTCAAGTATGACTGGTCTAGCACGTTTAGCACCTTCTTGGAAGGCTTGTGATGCAGCAATCTTGTAAGCGATCTCAGATGAGTCAACATCATGATATGATCCAAAAGTAAGTTCACATGATACATTTGTCATAGGGAATCCTGCAACAATACCACGATCCATAGCTTCTCTTACACCCTTCTGTACAGCAGGGATAAATTCTGTAGGAATAATACCTCCTTTAATAGAATCGATAAATTCATAACCAGCTTCTCTGTGAACATTTTTAGGAACTTTAGCTCCTTCAACTAGATCTTCAAGTGGCTTAAGAGTGATACGTACATGACCGTATTGACCCTTACCTCCTGATTGTTTAGCATACTTATGTTCAGCTTCAGCTGTGCCTGTGATAGTCTCTCTATAGGCTACTTGTGGTGCTCCAACGTTGGCTTCAACATTGAACTCTCTTTTCATACGATCGATCATAATCTCAAGATGAAGTTCACCCATACCAGCGATAAGAGTTTGACCTGTTTCTGGATTTGAAGTAACACGGAAAGTTGGATCTTCATCACCTAGTTTTTTCAAAGCTATACCCATCTTCTCTTGATCAGCTTTTGTTTTAGGTTCGATGAATAGAGACACAACAGGTTCAGCAAATACGATCGGTTCAAGGATAATAGGATGTGCTTCATCACAGAATGTGTGCGATGTAAGGGCTTCTTTAAGTCCTACAGCAGCAGCAATCTCTCCAGCATATACTTTCTTAACTTCTTCTCTTTTATTTGCCTGTAGACGAACTATACGTCCAAGTCTTTCTTTGTTTCCAGTTGTTGAGTTATATATATATGATCCTGCTTCTATAGTTCCTGAATAAACACGGAAGAATGTAAGCTGTCCAACGAATGGATCTGTTTGTAGTTTAAAAGCAAGAGCAGAAAAAGGTTCTGTGTCAGATGCTTCTCTTACTATATCCTCTCCTGTTTCTGGGTCTGTACCTTTTATTGGTGGTACATCAAGAGGTGATGGAAGATAATCAACAACAGCATCAAGTACAAGTTGTACTCCTTTATTTTTTAAAGCTGTACCTGTAAACACTGGGAACAATTTGTTTGTTAGAGTTCCTTTTCTTATAGCTTTCTTTATCTGATCTATAGTAAATTCTCCTCCTTCAAGATAAGTATTCATCATCTCATCATCTTGAGATGCAGCAGCTTCAACAAGTTCTGCTCTGTATTTTGTAGCATCAGCTAAGAATTCTGCAGGTATCTCGGCTTCTATAACTTTATTACCCATCTCTCCTTCAAAGGTATAAGATTTCATTTTCAAAAGATCGATAACACCTTTCATATTTTCTTCTTCTCCCATAGGTATTTGCATACGAATAGCATTTTTATTCAATCTATCTGTTATAGATTTAAATGATTTTTCAAATGATCCACCTGTACGGTCCAGTTTATTTATAAAACAGATACGAGGAACATGATATTTGTCAGCTTGACGCCACACAGTTTCTGATTGAGGTTCTACTCCGGCAACACCGTCGAAAACAGTAACAGCACCATCAAGAACTTTAAGAGATCTTTCCACTTCCACAGTAAAGTCAACGTGACCAGGTGTATCGATGATGTTGAATCTATGCATCATTGATTTGTCTGTACCCATGTATGTAGGATTCCAAAAACAAGTTATGGCCGCGGCTGTAATAGTAATACCTCTTTCTTTCTCTTGTTCCATCCAGTCTGTTACAGCTTCACCTTCATGAACTTCACCTATCTTATGTGACATACCTGTATAATAAAGTATACGTTCTGATGTAGTTGTTTTACCTGCATCGATATGGGCAATAATACCGAAGTTTCTTGTTTTTTCTAATGGATAATCACGTTGCATAAAATTTTGTGTGTTTATATTTATATATTTTTATTTTTGTTAAATGTGATGACTTTCGCGAGTTTAATAAGAAAATCAAAACTTATCCGTGTACTATAGCATGGATTGGTGGAGATTTCTAGGGGGTTTTGATAGGTTTGGGGTATGAAACCTTAATCTAATCAGAAACAACTTACCCCCTACTTCTTATAGCTAAATAGCATTAACCCGATGGTTATGACATTAACTATCTCCCAAGTGCTTCTATCAAGGAAAATAGGTATTATTGGGTTATATAATATAGCCACAGAAACAAAAATCCACCCTAATTTCTCTTTATTTGATTTAAAATATCCGCTTGCTATGTATGATGAGGATATCGTTACAACCCATTTTAAAATCTGATAATAACCGTAAGGATTATTCAGTAAGGCGATTGCGAGTAGTATAGAACAAATGATTTTAAGTTTTTTCATATCAATTTAAGGTTACGACAAAATATATTAACAATAATGATAAAATCATACTAAAAACTATATAGATATTACTTTCCTGTAACTTATCCAAGTATTTTGTAATTTTTTGATAAAAATACCCTGTAGTAAACAATGATGCAAACATTGAGACCAAAATAAGTATACCTTCACCGTCTTCATTTAAACCCAAGGTATTTGAGTTAACAAATGATTCACCAAGATGGATAAAAATCGCAAAAAAACCTAAAAAACAAATGATGATTATAAGACCATTGAGTAAAGATCTAATAATGGTAATTGTTTTCATATTAATTTGTATTAGATTTAATCCACTCATCTACTTTAATCTCCATTTTTTCTTCAGCTTCTTTTTCAGTTCTACCCCATACATTACCAAAATCAACGGTAATCTTTCCAACTTTATATTTTGAAATAAAACAAATTGCCATAAATCTGTTTATACCAACTGATGGTATAAGTTCTTGGGTTTTAATTTGATATTCATATTGATTCATTAATAACAATTATAGCACCAGTAGAGAGAAAACTAAATATTGTAAACCTTATACCCAAACCTAATATTCCCCTAACTTTATAAAGTTTTCCAAATTTACCCCATACATATAAAGTTACAATTACTGACGTGTAACATAGAAACCTATTACAGGAACGAGTTATTTATCAAATAAGATTTTTCTTATTCTTAAAATTCCTCTTCGATACCAATAACTTACCTGTCTTTTCTTCAATATCTTTTCTCGTCCGTCCGGCAACTTCCCCACCAGTTTTAGCATCGTGTTTGAGTGCATCAACACCTTGAGAATCTTTAGTTGTAGAAATCTCAGTTGTCGTCGCTTCACCAAGCATAGTCAAGATAAGCTCGATATCACCCATATGATCACGGAGATTGTCCCCTGCTTTTTTATCAAGACTTTTATGGTCCATGTATTCTTTTGTAGTTTTATCAAATGTTGCTTTATATATCTCATCGGTCAATATTGCATAATCAGAACCTTTTGCTCCACGATTTTTCCATTCATCAGTTAAGGTATTTCGAACTGCTATACCTCTCATGCGTTTATCAATCCATGATTTATCATAGCCCTTTTTCTCATACAACTCTTTAGCTCGAGTCACGGCAAGTTCAGGATTAGCAATCTCTTCTAATCTTTCTTTTCCTACACGAGCTAACCAGAGCTTGAAAGGTTCGGCTTTAGGTGATGAGACTGATTGAATTATACGAAATATCCCCTCCATATCGGCACATATCATCTTTTGTAGACCACCTTTTGTTGAGACGTCAAGGGTCAGTACAATTTGTACCCACCCTTGATTTAATTCAATATCACGTGTTCTCATTTTTTGTATATACTGCTTAGAATCGTTTGAATCAATAAGAGCTTTGATAACATCTTCCACAACAAAAAACCACTTCTCCTCGTGCCATACTCGACGTATTTCTTTATCTTCAAAGATGGTTATTTTTTTGTTAGATGTTTTTTTATTCATTGATTATTTAATTATATCACTCGTGTCAAATACGATTACCTATAAGATTCCTATATTCAAGTCTATGAAAACCACCCTTTTTCCTAGACTTAAGTCTATAAAAACACCCTCTTTTTCTAGACTTAACTCCAGGTTTTTATACTCTCAGATCATCATTCCAAAGAAAAACGCCGGTGCCCCATAAAGAGTCCGGCGTTTAATAATCAAATAAACATGTAATCTACAAAACCCTCGTTGTATTGCACATAAGTATCCTAAACTAAAAATTGTGAGCAATACTCAACTTTAGCAGAATCATCATTCTCCAATGCATTAGTCACAAGAGTCATAACCTCTTGTTGAGGCAGGTTGACGTGACCAAAATATTTTCGAATTTTCCCTATCTTCTCATCCAGAGCAATCCGATCCCACCTTGTCATCTTATCAACTTTACCAATCTCATCCAGAATCCATAATTCAGGAGACAAATGTTCAGCAAGCGACATAAGGGTGATCCCTTCATCAGAACCAGGATCAAACTTTTCATCTGAATCAAAAACGTCGTTCCACAACTTGTATGTATCAATATATCTGGCGGCGCGCATGAAGAGTTCCATATCATCTGAAGATTTGACAATCTCAGAAACCACACGGGTTGATGGCTCTTTTCTAGGTAACTCTAACCTTGCCGTCAGAATTTCACTCTTTTTTGATTCAGGAAGTTCTTTAAACCATTTATAGGGGTGGCCTTCATATCCATAAGTAAAATGAAAAAGTAGGTCCACGACAGCGATTTGCTCATAGTATGGAAACACTACATCATCGGACAACCATTCATGTTTTTCACTATGCCAAATATTATCACTTTGCAAGATAAAGTTATTTACAAAATCTTGATCAACGTATCTCATGAATGGTACAGAAATACCTCTATTGCTCCTAGAACGAAAATCTTCGATAATAAGATTTTTTATAGACCTCTTGAACATAACATAATTCCTGATTGGTGAATCTTCAGGTATTTTCGAAAGTAGTGTGACCACCGTCGAAAGAAGCTGATTACGATAAGTATTCTCTTCAATACTCCAATTTTTCGGATTTGCCCTAAGTTTCCCGAGAGCATTATCTACAAGTTTCAGAATTTGTGGCTTTTTCATGTTATTTTTATTGGTTAATTTAATGTGCAAATATCCAAATAACATAATATATTAAATGTCAATATATGTCATAAAATATGACTAAAATATTATAAATACACACAAAACCTTTACATATACAGCTATTTAATATATACTAATGTTGTCCATATTTATGACACTAAACAATTTAACCCAAAATCTAATAGAATATGGCCTTAATGAAAGAGAGGCTTCAATCTATCTTTACTTATTAAGTAATAAAGATCAGACTGTTTTTCAAGTTGCCAAACACCTTACCCTTCCCCGAACAACAGTGTATAGTGATCTGGAGAGGTTGAAAAAACGTGATTTGGTAGGTATATTTAAGAAAAATCAGGTAGCTTATTGGTATGCAGAAAATCCTCGACGTCTGATTAAAGAAGCTGAGTTGAAAACCAATATAATAAAGGAAATATTTCCCGAACTTGAATCCCTGCTCCAGAAAAACACACTTCAACCCGAAATAAGATTTTATGAAGGAAAGGATGCTATAAAGGATGTAATTAGTTTGTTTTATGATATTTTAGAAACAAAGACAGATCGAAATCTGTACACCATATCCCATCCTGAACTATTGGAAAATTTTCCAAAGTATTTACCAAACGTACTTAATCGTAAGAATAAGCTTAAAATCTTTACTCATCTCATAGCACCTGAATTTGTTAAAGACTTAAATCTACCAGCATATACCAATGATGAATATAGAGAGGTTAGATTCCTACCAAACCAGTTTTTATTTAATTCAACCATGATTATTGCGGATGATCATGTGGCATTATTTTCATTGAAAGACGGAAATATTTATGCAGTGACTATTACCTCATCAACTTTTTCAAATATGTTTAAACAGATATTTTTGTTTGTGTGGAGCGCTGCGATTAGATAAATACATTAAGTTAAAATTAATCAAAACAAAAAACTCCATCTCTGGAGTCTTTTGTTTATCTATAAAAATACGAGATTACCAGGCCATATGAGCAAAAGCTTTGTTAGCCTCAGCCATCTTATGTGTATTCTCTCTTTTCTTCATAGCCTCACCTTCACCTTTCATTGCAGCCAATATCTCGTCTGACAATTTTAAGTGCATAGGTTTTCCTTTTTTGTTACGAGCTGCACCAATGATCCAGTTCATAGCCAAGAAAGTTCTTCTCTCTTGTCTGATCTCATAAGGAACCTGATAGTTTGCACCACCAACTCTTCTTGAGCGAACTTCAACTTGAGGTGATACATTTTTTATTGCTGTATCAAAAACCTCTATTGGATTTTCATTTCCTGTTTTATCTTTTATAAAATCAAGCATATCGTAAACGACTGTTCTTGCTGTATTTTTTTTACCGTCCCACATAACATAGTTGATGAATTTACCAAGTGTTAGTGAATCATAACGTGGATCTACTCCGGCTACATTTCGGTTTTTTACTTTTCTTCTCATATTTTTATTTTATTTGTTTAATAATTTATTGTTTATAAATTTACCAATTGTTGTAAGTTTTATTCCTCATAAATGAGTACTCCAACTGGATTTTTTGTTTTTCAATCTCGTTCAAAGAAAGATTATTTAGCTGCTACTTTTGGTTTTTTAGTACCATACATAGAACGTACTTTACGTCTTTTTGCGACTCCAGCACAGTCTAGCTTACCGCGTACTATAGTATATCTAAGACCAACATCCTTTACACGACCACCACGCAGTAATACCACTGAGTGCTCTTGTAAGTTGTGTCCTTCACCTCCGATATATCCTGTTACTTCCATACCATTTGTTAATCTAACACGAGCGATCTTACGAACAGCTGAGTTAGGTTTCTTTGGAGTTTTAGTTGTAACTTTTATACACACACCTCTTTTAAAAGGAGAATTGTAATATATCGGTTTGTTTAAAATACTGTTAAAACCGCGAGTAAGAGCAATAGCTTTACTTTTCTTTTTTGCCTTTGAACGATTTGATTTAACTAATTGATTTAATGTAGGCATGAGGAGTAATGTACTACATTTTAAGGGATTTTGCAAGAAAATTTAAATAAAAAAACGCCCGGGTGCTTGTTTAAGGCACCACGGGAGTGGGGTTGGAGTTAGGGTTAGGCCGTGGCCCGAGCCTTGAATGAGTTCAAAAGCATCTGGTTAGGAGCCGGGATGGTTGGTCGATCGCACCTTACGTAACGATTGTCATCCCCTTTCTTTTCCCACAGACCGCAACGGAGGTTTTCGGTAGGGTCGTCCTCCAGTGTAATGGTTAGCCGCCGGACAATCTCCTTCAGACTCCCGGCTAGGATATGACCTAGGGCGTTCACCCGGTATTTATTCGGGTCTTCAACCGCCTCAGGAACCACATCGAACTTGAACGTCGATTTCTTCGCAGCTTGACGCCTTGTATTAGGTGAAGATTGTACGAAAGTATTCTTCTTCGCCTCTAGTAATTCCACAACGCTGTCGAAATCAGCCTTCGGGCCAAAGCCGATGATTTTAGGATTCTCCTTGGACCCAGGGGTCCAACTGATGAGGCAGGCGTACTGCTTGCCGTCAAACATTTCTTCCCAGCGTCCGGTGTAATCAAAGCAGATCGGCTGTTTGTCGCCACTGACACCGATACGAATGATGGCCTTTTTCTGGTTGAAAGGATATTCCAAGCATTGCCCGATGAGAGCTTCGAATCCTCTACCAATTTGAACCCAAGTGAACTCGAGCTCGTTGGTTTCGTCACTGATGGCAATGCAGGTAACTGTGACCTGCCCAATCTTCGCTGATGTTTGCATTTTAGTTATCAAAAGGGTCTGGTGGAGAAGAAGTGCTACATGCACCCCTAAAACCAAACCTTTACATATATTAGCACCTTTAAAATAAAATGTCAAGCCTACCTATCCCTACACCTCACTCACACTCCACATCTGCCCCCACATAAGCTTCATCAACTCAGCGAATTCTCGACTATATACCACAAAGGCATATTTTTCATACCCTGACCCTGCAAATAACACCTGATCCCCATATATCCAATAACTTATAGCCCAATCCATATTCTCTGGTGCATATCTTATATGAGTCAATTTCTCCTCTTTATCATGCTTTTTCCAACGAAAAGACTCTGGAACATTGTGTCTATCACTATGTTTCTGGACCACTTTCATAAGCACATCGTGATTAAACCTTGATGTACCATGATGAATTAGGAATTCCTCCTCTAGCAGATTTACCATATCAACCATAGGCCACATAAGATAAGTCTCTTTATGCTCAGCAACCCAAGAAGTATCTCGAAAAGCCTGCCTCATACCCTCAACTCCATAATAAAACTTGATTTTAGGCCTAGATAATCCTATATCACCCTTATTTTTAAACATATTTTCTTGAATATAGGATATAAATGATTTATGAGCGGTATCAAGACTATCTATCTTCTTCTTATATACAGACTCAAGCTGTTTTAAGTCTGATATACCAAAGGTTTTCGACCGTCCATCCATATATTCTATGACTATACTTTTATCTATAAGCTCATTTAAAGAATCATATATTGATGATTTTGGTATGTTTAATTCAGTAGAAATATCAACAACAGAAAGGTTATTTTTCTCAATAAGTAATAAAAGTATACGTTTTGTGGTTGTTTTGATATCCAAAACCTCGCAAATCTGATCTATATTTAAAGTGTTATTTGTCATATATGTATATATTGTATTGTAAATTATAGTTATTCGCAATTCGTCGAATAGTATATATTATAATGACACAGATGTATGATGAGTGCAAGGTTAAGCATAGTAGCCCAACACCAAGAACAATCAAAAAATGCAAAAATACAACAGTGCCTTACGTGATAAAAATGCAGACGAACTTATCGCTCGTATTAAAGAGCAGACGAATATCGAGAGCTTATATGATTTGATACAACAAGATATCTATATTGGACACAAGGTTCATGAATGCGGAGCAGTATTTATGGATAGACTGGTCGAGCTAGCCGACACTGAAGAAAAAGTCCTCATTGCAGTACTGACACTCCAAGGATCTTGGACTAAGAGATATTTTTGTCATTACATGAGTCGTAGTTCACAAAGAGTATTCTGGCACATTGCCCCATACTTTAAAAAATTAGGTGTACTTGATGAGGATGAGAAACCAGATTATGTTACCGAACATACACACAAATCACCGTCTCAAGAAAAATTAACAGAGGTGATTGATCAGATAAGAAAAAGATATTGTAGATTTATCAACACTTTCGATGGTAAGAAGATGAATACATTGATAAGGTTGGTAGATAAACTAGATTCATATCATGTTTGCAGGCTGATTTTTACAGAATCGAGAAGAGATGGATCAGGTGACGCTCTACTCAAAAAGATGTGTGAGTATGCGGTGAGTGTAGATGAATTATTTTACTGCATCAATGCCATATTTTCCAATAAAACAAGAAGAGGAAAATTCAAGAAAGAGTTGAGGGGACTACTTGGAAAATTCCGAAAGGTGGCCTAAAACACCACACCCCCCAAGGGCCACGCGCGTCCTTGGGGGATTTTTATATATCGTTATATAATAATCTCATGCACAAAAAGTTCTATCAAACATCAGATTTTATTTTATACATCAACCTTATCCTATCAATAATTTTAGAATATTTTTATCCGACAAAACTATGGATACATTACAATATATTTTTCGGAATAATGATATTAATCGTTGGGTGGTTAATTGTTTATAAATCAAAAATAGAATTCAAAAAATATAAACAAAAATCAGGACTCAATAACGATATAAAAGAAATAATAAATACCGGAATATATAAATATTCCAGAAACCCTATATATCTAGCGATATTAATAATAAATATCGGTTTAAGTTTAATAATAAATAGCACATGGATGCTGATAGATACCCTTATAATAGCATGGATGTTAAACCATTTACTTATCAAAAAAGAAGAAGTGTTTTTAGAAAATGAGTTTAAGGATAAATATACAGAGTATAAAAATAAAGTGAGGAAGTGGATTTAGTCTAATAACTTGAGGTCACAATTCGTGACCTCAAATTTGAACTTTTTCACCCTACACCAACAGAGAAAATATCCAATAAACCAAACGTTCAAACACAGTCCATACCAATAATATAATTATTATCCAAAACAAAAAACTCTTAGCTTCAAGATATTGACGCACTCTATAAAATCTTTGAGGTATTATCGAAAATAATATCTTCGATCCATCCAAAGGGGGTATAGGCATAAGGTTAAACAAGGCAAGGACTATGTTTATCAAAATAATCATTTGCGAAACACCAACATAGACTTCATTCATGGGAACAAAATGTAGCAGTAGAGAAAATACTATTACAAATATGATATTAACTAATGGTCCGGCAAAAGAAACCATAGCTTCTCCGTATTTTAGATTTTTAAAATTATATGGATTGATTGGTACAGGTTTGGCCCAACCAAACATAAAGGGTGAACCTATAACAAATAAAAAGAGTGGAACAAATATAGAACCCATAGGATCTATGTGAGCTAAAGGGTTTAGAGTTAGACGACCTTGATCCTTAGCTGTTCTGTCACCTTGCCAAAGTGCTGCAAGACCGTGGGCAACTTCATGGGCGACTATTGAAACTATTAATATTAATAAGGATATTATGTTCATATTTTAATTATTATTCTTTATATTTTTAATTTCTTGTAATATTGTAGTAAGTTGATTGTTTATATTTTTAAATTTATCATCTATTTCAACATCTCTTTTACTACCTTCATCTACATCTTCCTCAATATCATCAATATCCTCTTGAATCTCGTCAACATCTTCCTGTATATCTTCAATATTCTCCTGAATATCATCCAAGTCTTCTTCTACTTCTTCCAGACTCTCTGTGTTTCTATTGACAGTCATCTGTATAAATATGGCTAAATATATAGCCTCCAATGACACCAAGGTGGTCAATATTAGTAACACTTTTTCAGTAGATACACCTAATAATATTAACAAAAATGAAATAATGAATAAAGCTGTGTGTATATATAAAGACATGACAGAACCTACACCTTTTGATATCTTTTCTTCTATAGGGATGATGGGTACGACTTTAATTTTTACATCTTTAGATTTGATCATATTAAAATGATAGCATATATATATGTATACTTAAATTTATGATTTTACTTATCAAAACCAAAATGGTAATATCAATCCGTTTGCAAACTTAACCACAACAATAAGATGAAAACACTTATCGCAGGAACCATAGTCGCCGAATCAGCATTAAAGTTTTTCAATCGAATTATCAAAACACGTAGAAAGGGTCGGCACATGTCAGCCAATACTACCCAAAACCAACCCTGGGTTGACCAATTATTTAATGATAGCGAGCACTCTAGGACGTTTGGACTCATTATAGCGGGCCAATATAAAACAAGTATGGAAATCACTACTCCAGAGACAAGAGTGTCTGGAAGTAGAAATCTGAGAGGTAATCCACCTATGTCGAAAATTACAGTTCTTACATTTATCTCAACGGGGGGTACTGATGCGGACTTGAAATTAAGCATAGCCTTCAAGACCGAAGGTAAATATCTCACTTTTTACTACATGCTTTAGCAGTTTTGACATCTTCAACATCTCGAATCACCATCCTCGTAACGGTCCCGTTGCGAGGTGTTTTTTATATTGTCCTTTACGTATTAACAAATTTTATATAAGCTATATCATATGACATCAACAGAGTTTCCTATTCAATTAAAATTAATTTTTCTGTCAGGACTTAAAGAAATAGTAAAAAAAGAGCTTAGTGCACATATGGATGTGAAAATAATAGATGAAAATGATCAAGAGATTTATATTGATAATATTATTGATTTTAATATATTAAAGAATCTAAAAAGTGTTTTAAAAGTGTGTCTATCAATGAAGAGTGAAAAATTAAATCCAATATACATATATAAACACAAATCAGTATTAGGAAATATTATAGAAAAAGTCTTAAGAGAAAGTGACGATAAATTTAAATCATTTAAAATAAACTGTGCAGGTTCTGATTCCACAGAGATCACAAAAATAAATGAATATATAAAAGACACATACAAACTAACCGAATCAGATAAAGCTGATTTAAAAATATATATAATAAAACCGAATAATCTTTGGGAAATAGCTGTGCAAATAAGTTCTAAACCTTTATCTTTCAGAGATTATAAGTTAGGAAATATAGAAGGAGGAATAAATCCAACAATAGCCTATGCTATGAATACTTTCATAGATCTAGATAATATTAAATCATATATAAATATATTCTCAGGAAGTGCAACCTTATTAATAGAGGCAGGTCTCATAAACCCAGACCTAAAACTTGTCGGTTTTGATAAAAATAAAAAGAGTAATTCTATCGCAATACAAAATATAAAAAAAGCTGGTCTTATCAAATCTATACAGTTAAAAACAGCAGATATTTTCGATAAACCAGATATTGGTAGGTTTGATGCGATAACATCAGACTTACCTTTCGGCATGATGATTTCAAAAAATGAAGATTTAGAAAAATTATACGAACAATTTATAATATATTCAGAAGAAATCCTAAATAATGGAGGTAAATTGATAGTATACACATCTGAATACAAGGTCTTTGAAAAAATGATTTCGAAATCAAAATTTATCATTAAAAGTGATTTATCTGTAAGGGTTTTAGCCAAAGTTAACACATACCTACCTACAAAGATTTTTGTTTGTGAATTTAAAAATTAAGAGATGGATAGATATTTACATAATACAACCTTTATGCTAATATAACCCCCATGGCTAAAATCTGCGAAATAACAAAAAAAGGGTCAATAAACGGCGGAGGGTATTCTAACGAAACTCGTGCTGAGAAGTATAACCCTACAGGAAAAAGAAGAAGGTATCCAAACCTACAAAAAAAGAAAATATTTGTAGCAGAACTTGGTAAAGCTGTATCTATAACTGTATCAACAAAAGGTCTAAAAACTATACATAAAAATGGAGCTTTTAAAACTCTAAAGAAAGCAGGTATAATCTAATCCAGAATATATACAATATTTCCTTCCAAAGAAGTCTCTCTAATACGAGAGCCTTTTTTGTTTAAACTATGTATACGATTTAGAGTTTCTTCATTGGGGTGATTGAACTTATTGTTCTTACCAGCCGATACTATACTATCTATCGCATCAACCTCTCTTAGAAAATCAATACTGGATGAGTTTTTAGATCCATGATGCCCTAACTTCAATACATCTGATTTTAGATTATATTTATCAATAATCTCTTTTTCAACCTTGACTGGAGCATCACCTGTCAATAAAAAACTCTTGTTTTTATATAACACCTTCATCACTATTGAATAATCATTATCATCCACACTTTTACTTTTGCCTCTTTTGTCTTGATAAGGTTTTTCAAATGGATACAGAAACTCAATATTAAAATTATCAAACTTTATATTAGGATCTGAGACCATATCTTTAGTCTGTATCTTATAATCCTTTATTGTCTTTTCTAAATCATTCTCAGTTTGACTTTCCTCAGGTTGATTCATATCAATAAAACCATTATGTATTACCTTATCTATATATCCTTTTCGAATAAGCTTCGAGGCTTCGCCGATATGGTCTTGATCTGGATGGGTTAAGATAAGATTATTTATATGAACCTTATAACACATTCTAACTTTCTCTATCTGATTCAAAACCCCAGAATCTTTATTACCTGTGTCTATAAGTATATTTTCTCCTGTTTTATTTTCTATATATATTGCATCCCCTTGTCCAACATCCAAAAAAGCTAGCATATCACGATGTCTATTGCAGCCTTGATTTTTATATAGAAAAATAATTAAGGCTATGTTTAATAGATATAATAAAATTATAAATAGGTAAAATATGTTATATTTATAGTAGAAGTCTTTCATTATCTGATAATTAAAGCATATATTATATAAAGTAATCTTAAAGAAATTTAAAAGAAAAAATAAAAAAATATGAAATATAATACATACATAGAACAAAAATTTATAATACCAGAACTTAAAGGTATATCTGCAAAAACCATAGAAGAACATCTAAAACTTTATTCAGGATATGTAAAACATACAAACCTTATATTGCAGAAAGTTGATGAACTTTCGAAAACACCAGAGGATACCACTGCAAACTTATATCTTATAGGAGAACTTAAAAGAAGATTAGGTTTTGAGTTTGGAGGAGTAAGAAATCATGAATATTATTTTGAGCAGTTTGAAGGTGGTTTTAAAGAGATCAATACAGAGTCTAGTTTATACAAGAAGATTGTTGAGACTTGGGGATCATATGAACAGTGGCTTCTAGAGTTTAAGAATTTGGCAATGACACGTGGTATAGGCTGGGCGTTTTTATATATGGATGAGAAGAATAATAATCTTGTGAACACTTGGGTCGGAGAGCAGCATGATGGGCATCTGACAGGGCTTAAACCAGTATTGGCGCTTGATATGTGGGAGCATTCGTATATGTTAGATGTGGTCCCGTCAGAGAAGAAGAAGTATGTTGAGGCGTTTTTTGAAAATGTTAACTGGGTGGTTGTTGAGGGGAGGGGGTAGGAAATGAAGAGATCTCGGCGAAAGTCGAGGTTTTTCTTTTGCACAGTGATGCGATGTTGACACATGTGACTAATTATTATATTGTATATCCACCCGAGGTGAAGCATAGTGCCTAACCAAGAACCAAACCATCCAAATCATGAAAAACATCGTTATTAGTACCCTCATCGGATTACTCACCATTACCGCCTCAATTGCAGCGACGAGAGAATATGAGAGTTTTGCCATACCCTTCAAGCAGAGCAAGGATGCCGAGAGGGTTCTTATCGAGATACCCTCATTACCTGTAGATTACAAATATGGCATGCTATTCCCAGAACCTGGCACCTATATCCTCAACAAGCCTGAGGTGCTGAAGAGGGAGATTGAGAGAACCGGAACTTACTATGTCTATCCAAAATTTTTCGTCATCACAACATTTATAGCTGTAGTTATTTTAGTGATAGTCTTTGCATTCTCTACCATAGGGTTCAAAAAAAACTAACTCCTTCTTCACCCCCCAACCCCGAGCCTAACCGGCTCGGGTATTTTTTATTTTATACACCAACCCCAACACAAACACCCCATAAACCAAAAGTATCATCACACTCATTTTCATATCAAACACAACATACCCATAAGGCACCCTACTCAAAAAATCCACCACACAAAAAACCGCATGCAACAAAATATTATTTATAAAAATAAACAATCCATCCACCCAAGGAAACAAACTCAAAAATCCAAAAAGCATAATGAACGGTATCACAGGTAAAACCAAAACATTACTCAAAAGAAAAATAGCAGAAAAACTTCCACTCATAAAAATAATATAAGGAAAAACAAAAACCTGAGTTGCTAAAGTTACAGAAATAATCTCACGAAGAAAATTCGGCAAAAAGTTCAATCTCGAATAAATCATAACCTCATCAAAATATTTACTAAAGAGTATCAGCCCGTAAGTCGCACAACATGTGAGATGAAAAGATGGATCATAAATACTTCCAAAAGGATTCACTATTGTCATTATCAAAACGACGATAGTGAGTGCATAGATCTGTGATGTATTTTTTTTAAAAATTACGAGCGCGCAAAAACTAGAGATGAAGGCTCTGTAGATCGGAGCACCTCCACCTGTGAGTAATACAAAACTTGTGATTGATAACATGATCAATATTTTTTTAATTATCTCAACAAATAAATTTTCTCTGATTCGCAAAACAACAAACATCAAATCAAAAATATATTTGATACAAAAAATTATTATGGAAACATTGGAGCCAGATAAGACTATAACATGAGACAAGGAAACTATCTTAAACATCTCAAGTGTATCTTTATTCATGAGTCCTTTACCTGCGATCAAAACTCCAGCCACTAACCCCGCATAAGGTTGATCATATTTCTCTAAAAATATTTTTGTAATCTCTTGCTTTTTATTTAAGAAAAATAATTTTACTTTTTTATAAACCGAGAGTTCAGGACAATTTTCTATTTTCTTAAAAGTCTTAACTTTATACAAAAGATAGACATTGTCTTTGGCCAAATATTCTTTATATGGAAAATTATACAAAGTCTCTTTTTTCGAGGACATGGAACTTTCGGGTAATGATAAAGTTCCGGTCACTTTCAAACAATCTCCGTATCGAAAATCTTCCCTCTTAGGACCTGTAACTTTGTAGTCCATGTCATCGAAATTATTATTAAGATCCGATGCAAAAAAATTCATATCAAAATCCGAAAAGTTAACCTCACTTTTTATCTGGACCAAGGTTTCAAGTCTTTGAGTTTTGTGAGCTAAAGATCTTGAACTCAAAAAATCCCGCCTACCATCAAAGACATCATAACTCTTAAAAGTCATGAAGGTAGCAACTATGAGCAATGTGATGAATAAATAAAATTTCACCTAAACATTGTTACACAGTGAAGTTAAATTTTTACTAAAGAAGTTATAAAGAAAAACCGAAGACTTACTCTAAGTTTGAGTGCCAGGTTTTAAAATCTCCATCGTACAGCACCTTTGTTACACCAGTATCGGCAGAAGTGGTAGCTATAATATCTGCTCTGTTGTTATATGGATTATCAGCATGACCTTTAACATAATGCCAATCTATCTTTATATCTCTTCGTGAAACTGTTTCGACGAGTGAATCAAGTTCTTGCCATAACTCTTGATTTAAAACTTCTTTCTTAGCAGCTGTGCGCCAATTATTTTTTTTCCAATTGTGTATCCATGATGTTATTCCTGTCAAAACGTATTTTGAATCAGAATAGACTTGTATATGTTTATCGTCATCAATGTTATTCAATGAAACCTTCAAGCCCTCAATAACACCCTTGAGCTCCATCTTATTGTTAGTAGTATGAGCGTCATGACCACCGAGCTCTATAACTCTCTCATTGTTTATAACTACAATAGAGGCAAAACCTCCTGGGCCTGGATTACCACGTGATGAACCGTCTGTATATATTGTTATATTATTTTTTTGAAACATTTATGTATTCAACTTTAACACGAATTTCTTTTTTACCCAAAAAATTACTTTCTTCTATACGACCATATACATCATACTCAGTATCTGTCTTTATGTCTTTTAAATCATTATCGGCAAAAAAGCTTATATACTTCGTAACATCTCTTTTGTTATTCTTGGATGAATATCTATAAGTCTCCTGAAACAGTTCAGGAACAGTTGTTTCTATGTGACCTTGATCATTCAAAAATTTATTGACCACGAATTCAGCATGTTCTTTTTGTTTTCCAAAAAATTTTACATGACCAAAAGACACCTGTCTTATACAGAAAAGTGGATTCTTATTGTTCATGCCATGAGGCTTCATCTGGGACAAAAACTTCAATAAATAATTATCTACATTACTATGTGTTATGTTGTATATCTTTTCTAAAGTTTCCTCATTATCGACTTTGACCATCTTATCTTTTTCATCTTTATATTTTCTAAAAGCCTGTCTCATCTCGGATTCAAACAGATCTTTTTTGTCTTTAGTAAAAGCAAAACCACCCGAAGCGTGATGTCCGCCGAATTCGGTGAAAAAATCTTTTGAAACGTTATTCATGATCTCAACAAGTGACACGTCGGGTATAGACCTGCATGAACCACGAAACAGATCCCCTCCATCAGAGGCATATATGAAAACAGGTAGCTGAAACTGTCGAACCAATTGTGAAGCAGCGGGACCCAAGATAGTAGGCGACCAGTTTTCATCTCCGATTATGATAATATCTTCAACTTTATCTACATCTATCATACCCTTGATGTCAGAGATGAGATTTTCAGCTGAACTCTTTCGAAGTTTGTTAAGTCTTATGAGTTCATCAGCAAGTCTAATAGCCTCACCTTCATCATCTGTTGATAGTAGGTTGAAAGCGTCATAGGCATGATTCATTCTTGAAGCGGCATTTATACACGGTGAAACAGAAAATCCTATATCGCCTTCATCAAGATATTTTTCATCTATTTTCAATTTGTTTAAGAGATGAAATAAACCACGTCTTTTATTTTTCTGTAAGACCTTAAGACCGAAATAAGCAAAGACTCTGTTCTCGCCGATAAGAGGCACCATGTCCGATATGGTCGCAAGTCCTGTCATATCAAGTAACCATTTTTCAAAACCAGGGGCTATGTTGTATTTTCTTTTTCTTGCTTCTTCTATAAGAAGATGAGTCAACTTGAAAATCACACCGGAGCCACAGAGATTTTTATCTACATAGTTACAGTCTTTTTGTTTAGAGTTAAGTATTGCGCAAGATTCAGGTAAGACCTCGTGAGGTTCGTGATGATCGGTGATGATAACATCTATACCTTTACCATTGGCATGTTTTACCTCGTCTACATTTGAAGTACCAAGATCGATAGTTACAATAAGTTTTACCCCCTCTTCTTCTATCTCATCAATAAGATGTTTATGTAGCCCAAATCCATCTTTATGTCTGTGAGGAATCTTTACTATAACGTTATCTTGGTATTTTATTTTTTTGAAAAATGAATACAATATAACAGCACCAGGAACACCATCGGCGTCATAGTCTGAATATATACAGATCTTCTCTTTTTCATCTATAGCTTTCCAAATTCTCTTTATGGCCTTATCCATATCTTTCATTTTCCTGGCATCATAAGCTCCGGCCTTATTTTCATCATATACAGGATTTAAAAATTCTTCAATTTCACCTTTATTTAAACCCCTATCCTTTAATATATTTTTTATAAAATTTTGATCAATGGTCTCTAGCATGGGATATATGATATCATAGTTTTATGAATCATAATGACACAAATACAAATAAAGAGGTATATGATGATGATATTATAATCAAAGATTGTATATTTTGCAAAATCATCAGAAACGAGATACCTTCCGTTAAAATATATGAAGATAATGAGACTTTAGGGTTTTTGGACATAAACCCAAACAGTCGAGGACATATATTGATTATTCCAAAGATGCATTTTGAGAACATATATAGTCTACCTGTTGAAACATGGTGTCATATGAATATAAAAGCCCAGAAGATAGCCGTTGCCTTAAAACATGCATTATCAGCAGATGGTATGAACATCGTAATGAATAATGAAAGTACTGCAGGACAATTAATATTCCATGCTCATATACATGTTATTCCAAGATACAATGATCATACTGAAAATAAATATACATACATAGCTGACGAGATGGAGGAGGTGGCTAAGGAGATAAAGGAGGTTTTGTAAAATAAAACAAATAAAAAACTCCGGGCTGATTTTCACAGCCGGGAGTTTGGAGGATGGAATTCATTCTTCACCCTGAGGGTTTCCTAACACACTCATGATAAACAAGACTATGCAACAGACAACGATAAATATCAGAAACTTTCCCCCAAAAGACAGGGAGGCAATCATAGGTATAATATTCATAACTAGATTTGCTCTTTTTCGGGATCACTCGGCTCTTGACCACAAACAATTATAAAGACAGCACCAAGTAGTACTGAGCACGATGCGATCAATGAAATTAATACGATGATAGCGTACGATCTCATTTCAGACCTGTTATACTTATAAATAGGGCCAGATGATACATCAGTAACCTCTGGTTGATATAAACGTATAGTACCCGCCGTAGCGAGACTGTTGAAAAGACAAAAAACGAATAAGGCGATGATGCGAATTGTTTTCATAGTGATATAGTAGGTTCGGTCTGGATGCTCTTCCAGATAGTAAATACTATATTACAATATATACGTGACGTCAATAGTTACGGATTTAACGTGTCACATTGACAACCCCAGGCAAAG
>CAIZLB010000012.1 GCA_903933735.1 uncultured bacterium
AAACCTCTAAACTACAAAGCTCCAAACAAGTCAGGACGATACATCGTTGATCAAGGTGACAGTATTCCTCTTGTTGTTGAGGTTGTTTCTACTGTCAACAAGACTGATGCTAAGAAAGGGGGATTATGGAATTGGTTTTCAGGATTTTTTCGATAATATATTATTTTGTTTACATAGTTTAATATGATAAAATATAATCATATTATGCTGAAATCAAATCTAAAAAACCTCACAACTTTTTTCAGTATAATCATACTTTCAATAACATTTCTCTCACCAACAACAACCCACGCCGACGTACTCCTACCTGGTAACATAAACACCTGTGGAGAGATAGCAGTTAGCGGTATATACACATTAACTTCTAATATTAACAGTGCTACTTCAACTTGTTTTACCGTCTCAGCAGATAACGTCATTATCAATGGTGGAGGATATACAATCACTGGTTCAAGTACTGTTGCTATAGATGCAAGAGTCAGAGTTGCAGGACCTGGTAGTACACTAGTGGAAGGTGCTAATGGTTACAATAACTTAATTGTAAACCTTTTAACTATTACAGGCTTCACTACAGGTATAGATCTAAGTGGAAATAATGATTCATCAGGTACAGGTGCTGGTAATGGTCATGGTGGTAATGGGGGAGATGTTGCTACTTACTATTCATCTGTTGGTTCAATCAAATCAAGTGGAGGTAATTCCACAACACAAGTTTATGGAGGACTCGGTGGTAATATCTCATTAACACATTTGAATCTAGATATTTCAAATATTACAATCTCTGCTATTGGAGGAGTGGGAACTGGAGGACGTAACAACACTGATGGAGGACTTGATCTCAACTACACTGGTACACTCACTAAAACAAATCTCACACTCTCCTCACTCTCATTCTTCAATGATAATACTATGGAGTACGGTGTCTATATCGGAGGAACATGGCCTATAGTTCCGGGTAATATCTCAACTTGTGGAACCCTATATGGATCTGGTACTTTCACCTTAACGGAAAACTTAATCTCTACTTCAACTTGTTTTAATATCGCAACTAACAACATCACAATTGTTGGTGGCGGTTTTTCACTTACATCATCAACCTCAACCAATGCAAACTACGCTATCAATGCTTCAAGCTTTTCTTCTACGACAATCGATAACTTAACTGTCACAAACTTTCAAAATCTTATCACTTCATCTTCCTCAGTTATTATCAAAGGTGGTAACTTAAACCTCTCAACTAAAAAGATAAACTCTCCCAACATCACTATCGATGCTGGTACTCTAAACCTCGCCACCACAACTTTCATTTCTGATCTTTTAGAGATCAACTATTCTGTCTCCATATCAGGAACATCAACTGCCACCTCAACTGCTTTAACAAACTTGAGGATTAATAATTTGGATTATGGATCACGAACGATTAGTAATCCATTGTTTGGGGATGTGTGGAGGGAAAACACTTCTGCAGGGTTGCTTTCATGGAACGCTCTTGCAACATCAGTAGATGGAAAAAAAATAATCGCAGGAAGCATAATCGGATATATATACGGTTCTATTGATGGGGGTAAAACGTGGACACAGCGTACCTTTGACACAACAAGAGCTTGGGAATCAATTGCTATGTCAGCTGATGGGCAAAAGATAGTAGCCTTGGGACAAAATACTTATGTCTATATATCTCTCGACGGTGGTTTTACTTGGACAGCTCGTATGACCGATAGTGTTAAATCTTGGTATTCTGTTACTATGTCAGCTGATGGATCGAAGATTTTAGCTGGTACAGGTAACGGATATCTTTATGTATCGTCAGATGGTGGTGAGACATGGGCAGTTAAAATGACTGATTCTGCTAGGTATTGGTACAATTTAGCCTCGTCTGCTGATGGTACAAAATTGTTTGCTGCACCGGGTTCTGGTTATATCTACATATCAATAGATGGAGGTGACACCTGGGCCACAAGTACAAACTCTGGATCAAGGTCATGGGGTGCTATAGCTTCATCTGATGATGGTTTGAAGGTTGTTGCAGGGGCAAGTAGTAACTATCTTTATGTTTCAAATGATAGTGGATCAACTTGGACCCCTCGTATGACTGATACGACCAGAAACTGGTCATCTATAACATCATCATCTAATGGTGTTATTCTTGCTGCCTCAGTGTACGGCAATAAAATATATACTTCAACAGACTCTGGTGTAAACTGGAAAGCTGAAGCGTCAAATAGGAATTGGGATAAGATATCTTCATCCAAGGATGGTAACAAGATGATCGCTGGAGTTGGTGCCGGTAGTGGGTATACCTACACTAGCTCAAGATTTCCAGCTATTTTCTCTGTTGATACTGTTATACCATTTGCAAGTAGCAGTATTCTAGAATGGAAACCTGTAATCTCATGGGGTATTTCAAAATCTTGTTATTATTCATATGATAATTTTGTTTCAACCTCAACCGCGAACTGTGCACTTGGTGGTTCAGACATTATATCTCCTGCAACAACTGGAAGTACCACTCTATATGTAAAAGGAATAAGTAATATGAACGAGGTGATTACTAAATCAGTCAGCTTCATCAACAACAGTAATACGAACATACAAGTTAGTTTACCAGCACTCAATACAAGTTACGATGCTTTATCTTGGTTTCCGTTTGTGGACTACGGTACATCAGATGCTACTCTCGTAACTTGTGAATATTCATACAACAACTTTGCCTCAACAACAGATACAGACTGTTCTTTAAATGGTACCGATATATTACCACCGACTGACGGATTAAACACTTTATCCATACGTACAGTTGATAGTAATGGTAATGTTAATACTTTGAACACAGTGTTTACTTATTTGTATAGTTTCGTTAAAAATTCTCTCGGAGGTTCACATTATTGGCAGTACGATAACTTTGCTATGTCAGCTGATGGTATGAAAATATTGGCCAATATGACCAATGGTTATATATGGACTTCCATCAATGGTGGTTCTACTTGGGTACAACGCACATCTGATACAACTAGATCCTGGTACGCTACAGCATCATCTGATGATGGGGTAAAGTTTGTTGCAGCTGTTGGCAGTGGTTACATCTACACTTCAACTGATAGTGGTGCAACATGGACACAACGTGGAACTACTACGCGTCCTTGGTTTAAACTAACATCTTCTTCTGATGGTGTTAATCTGGCCGCTTCAACTTTTTCTGGCTATATTTATACATCAAATGACTCAGGTATAAACTGGGTACAGCGCACAGGTTCTGGGTCAAGATATTGGTACGGTCTAGCATCGTCAGATGATGGCCTTAAACTTGCTGGAGTACCTGATAATGGATATATATATATATCACCAGATGGTGGTGTAACTTGGGCAACTAGTACATCTGCTGGTTCAAGAACTTGGGTATCGATAGCCTCATCAGCTG
This sequence comes from uncultured bacterium, assembly GCA_903933735.1. Taxonomy (GTDB): domain Bacteria; phylum Patescibacteriota; class Minisyncoccia; order Phycocordibacterales; family CAIZLB01; genus CAIZLB01. The sequence continues at coordinate 3,419 of CAIZLB010000012.1, forward strand.
ATGGTACTAAACTTGTGGCAGCGGCATCTGGTGGTTATATATATACATCAACAGATTCTGGTGCAACATGGACGACTCGTATGAATGATTCAGTCAGAAGCTGGCATGGTGTTGCATCCTCTGCTGATGGTATGACATTGGTTGCAGGTAATGTTCAAGGCTATGTCTATATATCAAAAAATGGTGGTGTCACCTGGGTACCTCATACCACAATAGGTAAAGGTTATTGGTACAATGTTGAAATATCAAAAGATGGAAAAAAAGTTTTGGTAGCAAATAACACAGATGATAAGAGTTTGTATGTTTTAGATTTTGATAAAGTCGATACATTTTTAAATTTATATTTAACTATTATACGTCCTGTTGCAGGCACTGATTTAACAAATGCACTCTGGTCACCACTAGTTTCTTGGGGTTCTAGAAAAATATTGTGTCAATATTCATATGATAATTTTGTTTCAACTTCAACCGCGGATTGTTCTCTCGGTGGTGCGGATATCTTAACACCTCCTACAGATGGATCTAAAACTTTATATCTAAAATCTGTCGATGCTCTAAATAATATCAGTCTCGCTAATGTAACTTTTGGATTTATAGCAGGCGGATGGAGTCTTGTAGATAATATGATTGGTAGTTGGGGTTCTGTAGATCTTTCTGGAAACGGATTGAAGATGGTTGCTGGTGACAATTATGACATCTATACATCTACAGATGCTGGAATAAATTGGTCCAAAACATCAGCACCAAAACCTACTAATAGCTGGAATGATGTTTCTTTATCATTTGATGGAACAAATGTTGTCGCAGGGGGTGGTCCGAGCTATATATATTTCTCAAGAGATTCTGGTTTAAATTGGACTCAAGCTACAAGTAGTGGTTCAGCAACCTGGAATAGTATTGCATCATCAGCCGATGGGTCCAGAGTAACTGCTGTAAAATCTGGTGGAATTGTATACAATTCTTCTGATTACGGTAAGACTTGGGTTCAAAGTTCTTTTAATTCAGGTAAGTCTTTCTACAATATGACATCATCAGCTGATGGTACCAAACTGGCCACCGCGGCATACAGTGGATATATATATTTATCAACAGATTCTGGTGTTACTTGGTCTACAAGTACAGGGTCTATGACATTAGGAACAAAATCTTGGTATGATATAACATCATCAGCTGATGGTACTAAGCTTGCTGCAAACGCAACCAATGGGTACATATATATATCTACAGACTCAGGTCAAACTTGGGCCACCAGTACTGGCTCACTTTCTCTTGGAACAAAATCTTGGGAATTTATCAAATCCTCAGCTGATGGCGAAAAGTTATTTGCAGTCGTGTCTGCTGGTCATATATACTCATCAGAAAATGGTGGTCTGACTTGGGCCATTAGTACAAGTGGTACAAATAAAAATTGGTATTCATTTGATTTGTCGGCTGATGGGAACAGGGCATTGGCTGGGACACTTACTAGTAGTGGAGCACTATATAGATATACAAAAACACCCATGATTTTAAACGTCACACCACTTCTCCCTCAAAACCTTGCCACAACCTCCGCCTGGAACCCTATCATTTCCTGGTCCACCGCTGTGTCATGTTACTATTCATATGATAACTTCAACTCAACCTCAACAGCCAACTGTGCTCTTAACGGATCAGACATAAGTTCTCCAACAACTGCGGGCGTAACTACACTTTCAATAAGAGCAATAGATACACAAGGTAATACAGACACAGCCTCATCGATCTTCACTTATGCACCACACTTTTGGTGTGGAACAGTGGACTCAAGCTGGACTACAGTAGGTAACTGGTATTCAAACAACACTTGTACTACACCAATAGGTAGTATTCCAGGTGTGTCACATGGAGCTATACTACTTGGCGCTGTCTCACCAATAGTAAGTAGTACAACCACACTCCCACTACTCATCAACTCTACAGGATTAACAGGAGGAGCCAATGCTGTAGGTATTATCTTTGAATCACTAGGTTTCAACACTACTCGTATCATTGGTAATGCTACTTTCAATAACACTGGTTACAATATCGGAACTATCACTGGTAATGCTACCTTCAACACTGCCACCGCTGGTACTTTAACTCTAACTAACACTATGAAGTGGGGAGGTACAGTCTCTGGAACTATCAAAGGATCTGATGGAGTAGATATCACTCATTTAATATTTAATAATTCAAGTTCAAACACCACCACCATACCAAGTAATTTCTCAGCAGTCTTTAACAACAGTGCTTCAAACTTTGGAATTATCAACGGTGATGTAACTTTTAACAACACCGGACTCTTCACTATGGGAACAGTAAACGGAACTTCAACTCTAAACGGTTTAAGTCAAACTCTAAATGGAGTAAACAATGTAATCAATCTTGTTAAAACAGTAACTACTTCTGTCCGTGATACTTTCTACATCGTTGCTGGATCTATTCTAAACGTCTCAGGCCATACTACAGTATTAGGTTATGATGCTAACAACTTACTAACCATCAGATCAACAACTCCAGGAGTCTCTGCTAATATAGGTATCAATGGTACTTCAACATTAAACTTCTTACGTCTTAAAGATATATACAATACAGGTAACAACCTAGATCTTTCTCTTAGAACTGTTTTCGATGATTTAGGTAACACTGGCTTCACTTTCTCTGCTAGTTCTACTCCAACTCAAAGAAATGGTTTTACAAGTCAATATACTCAACTTGGAGACCCAATCTTCCCAGGTAATATATCTGCCTGTGGTAATCTAAATTTCGCTGGTACTTATACACTTTCACAAGATATTACAGGTAACTGTAATGTTATGGTTACAGGTGTCATTATCGACGGTGCCGGTCACACTATCAGTGGAGATGTGTCTACCAACAATTTCGGAGCTACTCTCTCAAATATTAATATCACAGGTTCTGTAACATCAACTGGCGCAGGGGCAGGAACTATCACTGTAAACGGTACTTCAACATTAAGTGGAGCAATCAATGTCACTGGAGCAATTGCAGGAGACAATTCAAGTTCACTGGCTAACACTACAATCAATGTTGGAGGATCTGTCGCTACAAGTAGTGTCAGCTTCACAGGAGACGTCATAAACTATGGGACTATAAATACCGGAAATCCAGTTGCTAGAAAAATCACAAACACTGCTATCATCAATGGAGATTTTACATTCAATGCATCATCAACAAACTCTGGTACTGTGAATGGTGATGCTATGCTAAATGCCTCATCAACAAATACCGGTACCGTAGTCGGTGATCTAACCTTTAATGAATTTTCATCTGATGAAAATGGAACTGTTGTTTTCGATAATAACTATATCTTTTTCGGCACTGGTCATGTGAGTGGAAATATCTTTGATTCAACAGGTACAACTACAATTACTAATTGGTCTTTTAATGATTCAAGTTCAAATCAAGGATACACTGTAGGTGATATTTATCTAAGCGATAATTCATCTAATAGTGGTACTATCTCTGGTACCGCTTATCTAAGTGATTATTCATCTAATAGTGGTACTATCTCTGGTGACGCTTACTTAAGTGATCATTCAACTAATACTGGTACTGTAATGGGTAATATTTATGTATATTATGATGTGACACCATCATCAATTGGTACAGTCAACGGAACTGTTACTTATCATGCTTATCCAAATGCCAAAGCTTTCGCTAATATATCAGGTGACAATGCTTGGGGCAATGTAGTCAACTGGTTTACAGATACAACTATGTCAACTCCTTTGGGTTATATTCCCGCAGATAATGATGATGTTATATTATTTGCCTCTGTAAATCTCTCTACTGATGTAACAAATAATGTGTATATTGCAACAAGTAGTATCACTATCAATGGATCAGGTCATAAACTAACAGGCCATATCTCAGGTGACGGTGCTTATGGAGGATATGATGCCTATAGCTTTAATTTAGCAAATATAACTGTCACAGGTACAACAACAGCCACAGGTGGTGAAGGTATACCAGGATTAAGTGATGGTGGAAAAGGTGGAGCTATTAATATCGCAACTTCCTCAACTGGTCTCGTAACTGTAAATGGTGGAGATCCAGAACAAAATGGTGGAGATGCAGGAAGGGTAGTGATGACCAACTCTTATGCCATACAAGAAGGAACACATATCTTAGCTATTGGAGGAGACTCAATTGGTTGTGGTTATGGAGGATCAGGTGGAGACATCTCTCTATTCAATTCATCTGGTTATATTTTGATAACAGCCACTGGAGCTGATGCTACTTCCACTTGTATTGTTGTTCCACCATCACCTGTTAACAGAACTTCCGGGCAAGGCTCAACAGTTGGAACTTATCAAGACCCAAATACTCCAGTCACACCACCAACAGTTCCAAATTCTGACCTTAACAACAATGGTGTTCCTGTCAAGGGAAACTCTACTACATATAGTGGTACTATAGATCTATTTATCAATCCAAACTTTAAGCCTATTGATTTTGATAAATTACCAACAGTGTATCTATTTAATAAACCCAATAGAGCCAGCAGACCATTACTTGTCGGATTTACTACTTTACCTAATATATTCGCCAATCTAAAAACTCCTGAAGAGTTATCGTTCATCACAACTCCAGCTAAGTTCTTGACTAATGTTTTCAAATTCATTGGAGGTTTAGGTCAAGGTAGTACTAAAGCTAAAAATATTACAGATGATATATACATGAAAGAATTAGGTATAGACGTTAACAATGAACAAAGCTTAGCTAAACTCCGTACAAATCCAGTTAAAATAACCACAGAGATAATCAAAAACAATTCTATATTTTATATAGTTAGATCAGGTAAATCAACTCTCGCCACTTACTTAACCTATGAGAGTAAATCAAGATCATTGGCTCAACTTGTTAAAGTCATAGCAGGTCAAAATCTAACAATCACTTTGAATTCTAAAGACAGTAAATCTATAGACTACAAAGCTCCAAACAAAGCTGGGCAATACATCATAAATCAAGAGGGGGGTAATATTACACTCATTGTTGAGGTCTTAGATACAACTAGGGTTGAGACTAAGAAGGGGGGATTCTGGGATTGGGTTAGGGGATGGTTTAGGTAAAAAATATCTATTATTATGATATAATAATAGATATAGAGGGCGATTAGCTCAGCTGGTAGAGCGCAACATTGACGTTGTTGATGTCACAGGTTCGAGTCCTGTATCGCCCACAAGTATTATCTTACTTAAGGTTAAAAAACCCTTTAGGTCTCAAGGTAATGAACTAAAAAGCCTCCTCGGTAGAGGAAAGCTTGTTAGTTCGGATGCCCGACCTGGATCCGATATATTATCAATCAAGGCTATCAAACCTATCAAAGGGGGTATTTGATGTCATTGATAATATATGTATTATATTTGTTTATATTTTTTTGTCAAACCTATCCCCGAAGCCACACAAATACGTTCTCCAGAGCCTTAACTGCATCACCGACTGCAATGTTGTTTTGATGATATAGACCGTCTGTACAGTCTCCTGCAGCCCATACGCCTTCTATAGAAGTTCTTTGTGTGCGTGAATCTGTGATGATATTGCCTACAGTATTTTTGTTAACAAACTCAATATAATCAGTATTTGGTATTTGACCTATTTCTACAAATATACCCGATACATCTAGCTTTTCAGCATTGTTATATATAAGACCGTCTACAAATTTGTCACCCAAAACTTCATTTATAACAGCGTTATTTATTATCTGTATATTTTCTATTTTTAAAACTTTGTCAACAGTTATCTGATCAGCTCTATATTTATCAGTTCTATTCAATATATAAACTTTTTTACAATATGAAGAAAGTTGTAAAGCAGATTCGAAAGCTGCGTTGCCACCACCGACAACCACAACGTCTTCACCTTTATACATAGGACCATCACATGATGCACAATATGTTAAACCTTTATGTTCGAAAACATCTGCATTCTTGGCTTCAAGTTTTCGTCTAACACTACCTGTTGTTACAAGTACGGCTTTAGCTATGATATCATCTTTACCTGTTTTTATAGAAAATGTTTTATCTTCATTTTGTGTGACTTTGACAACTTTGTCCTTAACTATATTTAAAAATTCTCCCTGATATTCTTTAACATGATTTTCTAGATCTTTAGCTAAATCCATGCCTGAGATATGGGCTGTACCAATCCAGTTTTGTATATCATCAGACACCACACTTTGACCTCCAAACTCTGTGGTTATTATCGCTGACTTTATATTTTTTCTAGCAGCATAGACCGCAGCAGCAGAGCCGGCAGGTCCACCACCTATGATTACTAAACCATACTCTTGATTTGTATTTTCCATTTTTTAAATTAAGATTATTCGTTATCCATGTTTTTAATTTTATAAATCATTATCTATTTTTAGATCTTCTCAAAAATGCAGGTACAGCAGACCAATCATCTTCATCTGTATCAGCTGCTGGTTTCATTACATTTGAATTTTCTTCCTCTGCAGCCTCTTCTTTTTCTTTTTTATTTATTGTGATTGAGTTGAATATCTTACCAGAATTATCTTTTTTATGACTATTGTCATTGTCTTGATTTGAAATACTTTCTTGTAGCATATTTTCTCTATCGCGGAATATATTTCTAACTGCTGTTAGTTTATCAGGGAAGTTGGCTGCAATAACAGTTATTCTAACTTCATTTTTCTTTAGTTTTTCATCTTTAACAGTACCGAATATAATCTTGGCATCAGGGTCTACTGATTCTGTTATGATTCTAGCAGCCTCTGAGATCTCAAACATTGTCAAATCATCACTACCGGCTATAGAGAACAGCACTCCCTTAGCACCATGTATAGAAACATCTATAAGCGGGGAAGATATAGCAGCCTTGGCAGCGTCCACGGCTCTGTTTTCACCACTAGCTGTTCCTATACCCATAAGTGCAGATCCTGCATTTTCAAGAACTGCTCTGATATCAGCGAAGTCTATATTACCAACAGTTCCGGGTGTTGTTATAAGTTCTGATATACCTTCAACTGCTTGTTTAAGAACCTCATCACTCATAGCAAACGCATCCTTTGCAGTAGTGTCTTTTGAGATAGCACTCATGAGTTTATCGTTAGGAACAACAACTAGAGCATCCACTGATTTACTAAGTTCAGCCAATCCTTCTTCGGCCAATCTCATACGTCTTTGACCTTCAAACATGAATGGTTTTGTGACCACACCTATAGTAAGAGCACCCATTTCTTTAGCAATCTTTGCAACTATAGGACCTGCACCTGTACAAGTACCACCACCAAGACCTCCAGCCACGAAAACCATATCTGCATTTTTCAAAGCCTCTTGTATTTCAGCTCGAGTTTCCTCGGCAGCATTTTTACCTATCTCAGGATTCATACCTGCACCAAGTCCTTTGGTGAGGTTCTTACCTATGTGAATCTTTTTTTGAGCCAAAGAATTGTTTAAGTCTTGAGCATCTGTATTTATAGCCAAAAAATCAACACCTTTAACTTTAGCGTTAATCATATGATTTGTAGCGTTTTTTCCAGAGCCTCCAACCCCAACAACCTCTATTCTTGCAAATGTTTGTATATCTGTTTTTATTTGTGCCATGATTTACGATTATATCATGCAACCTTATATATGCCAATTTGAGAGGGTAGGGGTTATGTGTTGTGGTTTTAGTGCAAATATCTATATTTTAAAGTATTATTTATATATGAATAAAGAAAGTCATCAGGAAAGTGCAAAAGAAATCATAGAAAAATTAACCAATATAGAATTAGCTTATGGATTGGCCATGTTGTTAAATCACAAGTATGATTTCGGGGGATATTCGGTAGGTAGAAGTGAAAGATCATTTCTCTTGGGTCTATTCTTTAGATTAAATCAAGGTAAAACATCCAAACTTGTTCAGGATATAAATCCATTTGATAATGGAGAATTATTTTTAGCAGAGATTGCAAAAAGAGAAGAACAGATAAAATCAGGTGAACAAAAAGTAAATTCAAAATCAAAGTTGGACTTAAATGATAAAAGAATATTTTCTGCAATTGTTTTGAGATTCTGGATAAAACATTACGAAGAAGAGGTTGTAAAAAATAATCAAATAGAGTCTGTTATCGATAAAGACTTTAGTTTTGAAGGTGAAATAAAGAGAGCTCGTACATTATATAATCTATATTTATCAGATTTGAATATAGATGAACGTATTTTAGATTCAGAGGGGGAAGTATATATAGAACCCGCATCTCAAAAATATACTAATGCATTTAGATGGCATGTTGATGATTTATGCAATAATGATGATGAAAATCTAGAAAATTAAGGTAAAAACTGCCTTATCCAACTTATTATATTCTTTATTAACAAAGAAAAACCTCTGCGGTCACGATTTATAAAATAATCATGTTCATCTTGATCAAGATAAAATAGTCCTGTGGCATATATACTCATAGTATCACCATTTCCTATGCATATATTTTGACTATGTTTAAACTTGCATAGATCACGACTACATATTGTATCTTTCTTTATTTGTGTCGGTAGATGTAATATCTCTTTCGAGATGGTTGATATATCCTGCATCATGGCACCACCACCATGTATTATTATTCCTGCAGGTAAAAGTCTATCACGACCTATTTTCTTTAGATGCTTTTGTATTAGTTCAAATATATCTATAATTCGGGCGTAAATAATCTCATGATATTTTTCCTGAAGAGATAAGAAAAATGCCTTCTCTCTTTGGTCGCGTCTGATATTGGCTTTTTGTTTATTGATAAATACTTCTGTTAGTTCTGATGCCAGTCTTTTTAATTCTACATCTGGATTTATTTTTATACTTTCAGCCTGAGCTAATGTTATCTTTAGTCCAAGAGCAAGATCGCGGCTAATATCTTCTGAGCCTATAGGTATGACTTCAAGTAGTATAGGTATATTTTCTTCATAACTTATAACAGTACTAGTATCACCTCCTATATTGACTATGCAAACTCCAGCAAGTCTATCAGCTTCATTGATTTGATTTTTAGAATAGGCATATTCTGAGACTATGACATCCTCAACGCTTAGATTGTTTTCTTCACAGGCAAGCAAGATGTTTTCAAGATGTTGTTTTGTTGTAAATATACATAAAGCTTGAAGTTCAAATATGTTACCAGATAAACCTAGTGGTTTGTTCGTATTAACTGTTTTACCGTCTATCTTGTATTTTTGAGGTAGAAGATGAATTATCTTCTTATTTTGAGAAATATTCTCAGGTATTTTATTTTCTACTCTTCTGAATATCTCTTCAACAATATCTTCATCTATGACATGTGTTTTGTTGTTTATCTTTATCTCGGCAGATGAGGATATACTCGACAAAGCACAACCTGACAAGGCTATAACAACTTTCTTTATGGTGTTCAGATAAGTCTTATTAGTTTCGGCTATGAGTAGTCTTATACTTTTAGTTAAAGCCTCAACATCTTTAACTATACCTCTTTTGATATAATCTATATCAACACTACTAGTGGCAACTATTTTATTTGATTCTTTGTTAATAACAATCAAGCGTAGTGTGGTTGTGGCGACTTCGATTATTATTACATCTGAATCATTTTTCTTCATGCTTATAGTATACTAGTAAGGGTAAAAAATGTTAAGCCTATTAGAGTATCTTTTTTCCACATTATCCATCCTTTCACCATGATCTAGGCCTGTTAGATGTATCATGCCATGCATTATTATATAATCAAGATACTTTTTTTCTGTTGTGTTAAAATCTTTTGCTTTTTTGTTTGCTTTTTCTAAACATATGTATATCTCTCCAAAATCGTCATCGAGAAATGGGAAGGAAAGTATGTCTGTAACATAATCCTTGTTTCGGTATTTTTTGTTGACTTCTCTCATCTTTTTTTTGCCGACAAAATATATATTTAAATCATATTTTGTGGTCAATATCATATTTTTCATTTTACGCAAAAAAACACCATCTATTCTTGGTGTTTTTTTGACTGTATAGGATATTGTAAGATTTTCACTTTCTACGATATATCTCATATATTTGAAATATTATTTCTTTTTACCAGTGGTTGTTGTGTTGAAGTATTTACCCATCTTTATATCAGCCAGACGAGTATTGTTATTTTTAATTTTCTTTAAAGCTTCTTTCTTCATCTTAAAATAAGACAAACTTCTCTCAGCATATCTTTTACTACGAGATTTATTTAAACCGCCCCATTCTTGCATTTTTTTAGTAAAACGTCTAAGTACTGATGAAGGGGATTCGCTTTGGTTTTTGTTTATTGATACATTTAATGACATATTGGCATATAGTAACATATCTATGATATATTTACAATAATATGACTCAAGACAATCAATTCTATAATCATAAGAAAATAGACATCAAATGGCAAAAGAAATGGGAAAAGACCCAGATCTATACAGCTTCAAATACTAGTAAAAAACCAAAACAGTATGTTTTGTCGATGTTTCCATATCCATCAGGAGCAGGTCTTCATGTAGGACATCCTCGTGGATATATAGCTGCTGATGTTTATGCTCGTCTAAAACGTATGCAAGGATTTAACGTCTTACATCCTATGGGGTATGATGCTTTTGGTCTTCCTGCTGAACAATATGCCATACAAAACAAAGTCCATCCCAGAGAAGCTGTTTTGAAAAATGTTAAGACTTTTGAAAAACAATTAGAGATTATTGGACTATCTTATGATTCTTCTAGAAAGATTAATACTACAGATGAAGATTATTATAAGTGGACACAGTGGATATTTTTAAAATTATATAATCATTATTATGATCATAAAGCTAAAAAAGCTAAACCTATATCTGACATAGAAGGCAAGTTTAAACATCTATCACAATCTGATAGAGATAAAGAGTTGATGAAATACAGATTGGCTTATGAGGGATATAGTGAAGTCAACTGGTGTCCGGAACTTGGAACGGTGTTAGCCAATGATGAGATCATAGACGGAAAAAGTGAAAGAGGGGGTTATCCTGTAGAAAAGAAACTTATGCGTCAATGGTTTTTACGTATAACTGATTATGCTGATAGATTGATAACAGGGCTTGACGATGTTGATTTTGATGAATCAATAAAAACTATACAAAAAAACTGGATAGGTAAAAGTTTTGGACATGAATTAGAGTTTGAAGTCAAAAATGATCAAGGTTTTGATTTTGTGATCGATAAAGGTATAAAGATATTTACTACTAGAATAGATACTTTGTCAGGAGTGACGTTTCTGGCCATATCAAAAGATCATGATCTGTTAAAAAATAACGAAGATAAATTTTCTAAAATAATAAATCAAACTAAATCATGGAGCGCTGATGAAAATGATATAAAGATAAAAAAAGGTATATTGCTTGAAGGAATACATGCTGTACACATAGACAATAAATCAAAACTACCTATATATGTTACAAACTATGTTTTGTCTGATTATGGGCATGGTGCTGTTATGGGTGTACCTGATCAAGATGAAAGAGACAATGATTTTGCTTCTCTTTATGGTATCAATATAAAAGAAACAAAGATTGAAAGTCCTGAGATTATAGAAAAAAGATTAAAATTAAAAAAAGTATATAAATACAAAATGCGTGATGCTGTTTTTGCAAGGCAAAGATATTGGGGTGAACCTATACCTCTTAAGCATGACAAAGATGGTCACATCATAGAACTTAAAGAAAAAGAATTGCCGTTAAAACTTCCAAAAGTTTCTTCATATGAACCTATAGGTAACGGTGAATCACCACTTGCCGGTATATCATCTTGGGTCAAGGCTGGATATGAGACCAATACTATGCCTGGCTGGGCTGGTTCTTCTTGGTATTTTTTACGTTATATGGACGCTCATTGTAAGACAGGTTTAGCTTCTACAAAATCTATAGATTATTGGAGGCAGGTTGATATGTATGTTGGAGGAAGGGAACATGCAACGGGTCACCTTCTGTATTCTCGTTTTTGGAATAAGTTTTTATATGATATTGGTATCGCTAAAACTGATGAGCCTTTTAAAGCTTTACGCAATCAGGGTATGATTTTAGGAAATGATAATCAAAAGATGAGTAAAAGATGGGGAAATGTTGTTAATCCAGATGATTGTATAAAAGTCTATGGTGCCGATGCTTTTCGTATGTATGAGATGTTCCTAGGACCTTTTGATTCATCTCTTCCTTGGTCAACTGACGGTATTATAGGTACTCGTCGTTTTATAGATAGATTTTGGCGTTTAGCTCAAGTTATAAAAACTCAAAATAAAAATAATAAAAATATAAAAACCGATAATAACTTAGTTTCTGAAATAAATAAGACAATAAAAAAAGTAACTGAAGATATAGAAGGTTTTGCCTTTAACACAGCGATATCATCTTTGATGATCTTGTTAAATAATTTTGAAGATGATATACAAAGTGGAAAAAATATAAATCAAAAAGATTTTATTGATTTTGTTAAAATATTGACTCCTTTTGCACCGCATGTAACTGATGAGATCTGGTCTATGTTTGAGGTTAAGGGTTCTGTGAATATATCAGATTGGCCAAAATATGATCTTAAAAAGATTTTGGAAAATAAGGTAAGGTTGGGTATACAAATAAATGGTAAACTTCGTGGTGATATAGAGATTGTTCCGTCAAAATCAGAAAAAGAAGTCATAGAGGAAGCAAGACAAATAGTCAAAAATCATCTCGAAGGTAAGGTTATTAAGAAAACTATCTATATTAAAGGCAAAATTATAAGTTTTGTTATATAATAATCTTCATGAATAAAGATAAAGAGATTGTAGATGTGACCATAGAAGAATTTGATTTACAAAAACACCCAAAAGTTTTAAAAGAATTTTTAACAACTGAATGGGATCTTGTTGACACCGAACATTTTGGTGAGGTAACACGATTATATTCTGAAAAAAGATTTATCTATATTGTTAGAAATGAAAAAGACAGTAAAATCATGGGTTATGCCGTACTCGAAACTAATATGGGTGTAGCTACTGTTGTGTCTGTTGTTTTTAAAAAAACAGATAATATAGAGGATCTTGGTCGTGATCTATTAAAATATATTATAGAAAATGCCAGACAAAAAGAATGTCATGTAATAAAACTTGAAACCGGTACACATTGGAAGGCGAGGGAGATGTATGAAGAATTGGGTTTTAAGATAAGGGCTATACTTCCTGACTATTATGGAGAAAGAGAGCATGTTCTTATGGATATGAGGCTTAGAGGTGGAATCTAGTAAGTGTATTTAAAAAATATGCTACAATTATATTATTACAAAAAAT
>CAIZLB010000013.1 GCA_903933735.1 uncultured bacterium
ACAGTTCTTACTCCTAATCCTTTACTTAATACTAACTGAGATGCATCCCTACGAACCTTAGGTGCATGTTTGTTTATTGTATATGCCATGTTTTTGATTGTATATATGGAAGTGTTTCCAAGCTAGTGAACCATTACGTATTACTTGACAATATACCTATATATGATATAATACATAAGTATTAAGTACATTAAAAGTCTTTGATTGTTTTGATAGAACTTGGCTTTTTTAATATTAAATTAGTATTCAATAAGCCGAGCTCTAACGGAAAGGGGGCATTAAAAAGGTGCGGCCGAAAGGCAGAAAACTTTCCACAAAACAATTCAAAACAAACAGACAAACAAATTAAATGAAAGCACTAGTCAGTTACAGAAACCCATTCAGCATCACAAAAACCCTCCCCCACGCCGACGTCGGGGACGATAGTAATTCAGATATTCTAGGTGACGATGTCACCTTTATCGAGGGAAAACTAATCCTCTCGTCGAGATGTGGAACAACCACATTTGAATATTGGGAAGATATGGGGGATCACTACGTCGTTTCGGGAACAGCCTCATATGACGGGGCGTGGCATGCCCTTAACGCTATTTGGGGTATCGAATTCGCCGAATGTGAGATCACCAAGATCGAGTCTTCGATCGGAGCATTTGACACCAAAGAGGATTACGAGTTCGCTCGCAGGACCACTTTGGTGATTAAACGGTATGTCGAACATTTCTCACACGCTCGCCACGACATTCACAAACCCGCAAAGGCTCAGCAGGCTGAAACCTGGCTCGAAAATCTCGAAGAGGCTCTGGGTGACGTAATCGATCTCAATGATCCTTGCCGTTGTCCAGTTCACCACGATGGACATCGTGGATATATCAACTAACCCCACCAACAACAACCCTCACAGCAGATGGCCCAGCCATTTCCTGTGAGGCGTTTTTATTTATATAAGGTCCAAAATCATATCACTTGACCAACAATACAATTCCAATAACAACTAGTGCTAATACCAGCACAATACCTATACTACCAAACGTGCTTTTATACACCTGATTGATATCTTTCGTAATCAAACTATCATCTTTCCTACTTAAAGTTTCGGCTTTATCATTTAATTTAAGGTTTGGATTTGTAACCTTCAGCACATTTAAAAGTGCTGTTAAATCACATCTAGAAAATACGGATGTGTTTATTTTTCCAATAACTTTTGATGACTTATTTAAAAAATACAAATTTGTTGCAGGTGCTGGACCAGTCTTAGCTGAATAAACAGTATCAACTCTGACATCAATACCTTCAATATCTTTGAGTGATATCTTTTTATACACAATAACATAAGTCCAGTACAACACGTAATTATCAGAAACTTTTATCATTCTTACAGAAAAAATAATGAGAATTGTAAATATACCAACAGCAGCAACTCCAAAATTATTTGAAAAGCTCGTATTACTTATCAAGGAACTCAAATAATCTAGGAAAAACAAAAATGCTGGGAAAAGTATTACAAACAGGTATGATCCCCAGCTTGTATAAATAGTCAATTTAGTTCTGGTCTGATTTGAGTTATTCATATTAAAATTATAACACTATTTTAAAAATGTGTATACATCATAAAAGTCTCATCTCTAACAATAGAATCGGGATATAAATCAGGACGAGGATTTGTTCTTATAAGTCTTATAGCTTCATCAAGTTGAACCCATATAACATCTTTTCCTTCCACTATCTCATCTTGCATCAAAGAGGCCTTACCCTTCTCCCCTACAACTTCAGCTATATAACAAAAAGTCTCATTGATAAGATTTTTATTTTTTATATACTCTTTGAAAATCCCAACCTCTCCTTTTATCTCTACATCACAACCTGTTTCCTCTTTAACTTCTCTTATAGCACCTTCTTCTAAAGACTCACCTTTTTCAACCCCACCACCGGGTAATTCATAATATCCATTATTCTTTGCATGTATAAAAGCGATTTTTCTTTCATTATCAAAAGCTATAATACGAACGGCTCTTCTGTGCTTATAATCTGATATCTCTTCTTCTGTTACATTGTCTATGTTTAGTATTTTAAGTAATTTCATATTGATATGATAACATAGATTATTAACACTATCCGATACAAGAACAACACTTTGACGAAATACATAATATATGGTATTTTACCAATAGCACTTTGTGCTTTTTCCAGAAATACCAACCAAACACAGCCATGTACATAAAATTGAAATATGCACTCGATATCATTCTATACTATCTGCATATCAAGCAGAATCATCCAAATAAAGACTCACAAACACCCTATGGTCTATACATCCCATTAACCATAGAAGGTTGGCAAAAGCTTAATCGCTTACGTGAAAAATCAGGGGTAAAAGACAACAAGGAATTACTCGCCCACAGCTTAAGTTTATTCGAGATGGAGATTGACCACGAATTGAGAGGGGGCACAATCAAACTATTCGAACCTAACGAAGTGAATAGCGAGGATTTAGATCTCCTCGATCAGATAAATGGTAAGGTTGATTGGTGGCAAGATGAATAATCTAGTACATCCACCTAATTACCAACCGCCCAAAGCGTTCACACGCCGAGGGCTTTTTTTATTTTATACAAATCTAAATACATTGACTTTTCCAATGTATCATGATATTATGATTAAGTTATGAAAAACAACAATCCGAACCTTCCACCCACCCCACCAACAAAGACCGTTTACCTGAGGGATCTCCCCAGAGATCAACGCAGGACATTGATTCTGTCGGGTGACACCACCGCTGGTCCGCTGGCGGTGTTCATGTACGAACACCCTATTCAGTCACTGGTGATCGGTGCCCTCTTGGTCGGTGCACTCCTCTATGGATGCTGGACCTGTATCCAGATGTAGAGGTGAGACACTTTCGAGGTTGTATGGAACCTCGGCCCTGCAGAGATGTGGGGCTTTTTTTATTTAACGACAACCTCCTGTTTACTAATACAATCCTTGACAAGTGACCTAGTAAATTTTAATGTATCAATGATGAGAACCTTTCACGATCAAAACATCTTTACAGGAATTGTTATTAGCATGGAAAGCAATAAGCCCGAAGCTTTTGCTAAGATAAGACTAAGTAAACCCAAATGCATAGACAGTATTGTAGGGATCAAGGTAAAACGTCTAATTGCTGCAGGTATTACATACGTAGGAGCAAGATTTACATACACCATCACTGATGTGGGTGCAGACAGAACTATTACCATTACAGCCGATAAAGAAGCTAGCTAGAGTATGAATTTCAAAATTTTCGATCAAGACACCGCCAAACCTGAAAAGGAGGCGGTTTTCCATACACACCTCATCTATCTCCCCAACAACATCATAACCAACCCTACGATCTGTTCCTTATCTTTTGGATCACTCTCAGCCACGAGCAATGTCAAAGCAGTCAAAGCCTCTGGTGTGATCTTATTTGTATTCAATATCTTAGCCTTTCTCAAAAACCATACAAATGAAAAGGCTCCACTTCTTTTATTTCCATCAGAAAATGGATGATTTTTTACAATAAAATATAGTAAATGAGCAGCCTTCTCTTCTATACTTTCATAAACACTTTTTCCTCCAAAAGATTGAAAAATGTTTCCGACAATTCCCTCTATACTATTGATATTTCTTTCATTGGCAAATAGATCAGTAGCCTCATCTTTTTTCATCAACTCATCTTTCAACTCTAATATTGCTTTATATAACTCTTCCCCACTTAGTTTTATCTGTTTCTTAGTTAAACTCTTTTTTGTAAATTCTGATTTATCATAAGCATCAAGTGAAAACCATGTATTGGCAAAAAGTTTAACAAGCTCTAAGGTATCTTGATTTTTAATACTATCATTTTCAGGTAAAAGTTTTTTGACTTTTTCTACAGCAGTTAAAAAAGCTTCATAATTTTTATGAATACGGTTAGGGTTTATAGTGTAACCTTCTGATACATGAGATTTGAGGGTTTTTGTCGCCCATTGACGGAATCTGGTGGCTTGTTTTGAGTTTACACGATAGCCTATTGAAATAATTGCATCTAGATTATAATATTGAACTTTATAGGTTTTATTATCATCTGCAGTATGTTCCAAAATGGAACATACTGATTTTTCATCTAATTCCTTAGTCTCAAATATATTTCTTAAATGTTTTGTAATAGCCGGACGTTGTACATCAAACAATACAGCAATATCTGCCTGTGTCGCCCACAAAGTCTCCTTATCACCATCAATACGAAAATCAATATTACCTTTCGAATCTTTGTAGATAGCTATTTCCTTATTCTTTTTTATAGATTTATTTTTAATCATCATTTAATTATATCATTGCGGTCAAGTTTGACTTTTGGTCTAGATAAATGCATAATCATAGATACGAATGGTTCAAGTGAGCTATTTCAGAATTATAACCAATCAAAACAATGCCAGACAGACAACGACCAGAAGATCCGAAAGTCCTAGAAAAAACCATCGATGCAATATTCGACGGACGCCGGGGTAATGAATCACACGGGGTATCCCCCCTCATGATCAATCCGGGAAGTGTGGGAAAAATGAGGCCTGTATATCGGGATGGTGTACCCGTCAACGAAGATGACGAGGGCCGACCTTAACAATACAATAGGAGATATTTATATCAACCAACCGAGGGGTCCACGACTCCCCGGTTTTTTGTTTACATACGTCGTATTTGACATAATATATTTACTGTTATATACTTACAAAGTCAGCATACAACAACAACACTGAACATGAGCACAACAGCACTGACACTAGTTATCAATAGTCAACAGGCAAGAATCCTGATTAACCAATATTTGTACTTACTTCTTAGTCAAGAGATCGGTATAAATCGACCCGTGGTCAATGAAGGAGAACTGATTATCGCTTCAGCCCTTCTAAATATATCTTTAACAACCTCAGGTCAAAACACTCGATTTGATTATCCTGATTCGGATAATCATAAAGACATACACAATAGAGACAAAGCATTAGCCAATTGCGGTCTTGAAAATTTAGGCCTGCAGGTTGCTAGACATGATTTCCTGATTGAAGGACTACCTCTAAAAGTAATCAACGTGGTCGACACATTCGGCAACAATGTACCAGGTGGAATACTTGTCTTTGGACGGATAAACTGGCCTGGAGGTAGTTCAAGGCCGATTTATACGAGACTCACCCCAGATGAACTCCACAAGGTGAGGAGATTCGTTCAAAGTTAGTAGGTCTAAGTACAGCTAACAAACCATGATGACCAGAGCAGCAGCTTCGGTCATCATTTTATTTATATATTGACAATCTAGTAATAAATGTTATTGTAAAACGGTTAAACATTACAATCATGAAATATTTACAACGTGTCAGCAATGCCCTAGGCTCTATCCCCAGTAAGAGAGCGTTCTTCAGTACAAGAAATACAATCCTAAAGTCAAACCAGATCCTCCTCGGACGCGAATGTGATAAAGTCTTGATTTGGGTTATCGACAATGGTCGAGACTGTGAGGTTAGAATCTACAATAATAAGGAGGATTACGATGATAAGACCCGATGCATGATTGCCTTCCGATTCACAATCTGTGAAGAAGGTATATGGATAAACAATCGTACTGAAAGATTTAATTCATCATTTGACTTTGATCAACATCATATAACGGAAATTCTTGAGACCGTTCGCAAAGAATTTGCACTCAGGCGTCCATGATATTTTGACACCATATAGTTTTACTACACAGCCCAAAGCGTATACGCCGAGGGTTTTTATTATGATATAATTTCATTATGTCACACATCAAATACTCACAATCAACCTTAGAAAGGTTACCTGAAATAGTATCCTTAAACCACTCTATCTTTGATGGAATGTATGAAAATCCACCATATAATTTAGAAGATTATCAAAGAAAATTACATGATGTAAAGCCTATTATCTATATAGCCGAAAAAGATGGAAAAATAATTGGAGACATTATTTCTTTTGCAAAAGGTAATGAATGGTATATATGGATACTTGGAGTTTCAAGAGATAATCGTCAACAAGGTGTAGCAAATACCCTACTGGAATTACAAGAAAAATATGCAAAAGAACATGGACATAATAAGGTCACAGTTAAAGTCTATAATATTTCAAAAGAAATGCTTCGCTTAGTTATAAAGAAAAATTATGAGATAGAAGATGTTGAAAAACATGATAATACAAAACATAATGCGATACTTTTAGGATTGAGTATTTAGATATTTTTATTTACACAATATTTGACATATATAAATACGTAATATATAGTACATTTTGTATGAATAAAATCAGTTTACTGTTGTTGGAACACCTATCACCGCCACTCGCATTAAAACTGGCGCAGGCTATACTAGCCTCCGAGGATCACAAGCTCAATATCGGCAATGAGATGGTGACATCCGTCGCGGAGCTTGATAAAGAGAACGGCGAATTCAGAAGACGTCAATCTCTCAATACTCCTGATCGACGTGGATTTGAACGGTTTGGAAGTTCTGAAGATGATCGGGACTAATCACCTATATCAAACGAAAAATAATCAGCCTGACTTGGTTCGAATCCATGCGGGTCTTTTTTATTTAAAAATTTATATCGCCTCAACAGACCTCTTCTCCCTATCAAAATAAACTTTCTTCTCCCTATCATTGTATTTAACATCTAAAAGGATTTTATTTTTATCACCTATATCATAAGCTTTTATGTAAACAGACTCTCCAAATGCTGGTGTATTATAAACTCCTATTGTCTCAATATCAAAAACATCGTTTACAAGATGTGTAAGTAATTCAAAATGTGACACAGCTAGAACGTGAGAAGTATTAGCTTCTGTTGGATGTTTTTCAAACCATCTAATAAGATATTCAAAAGCTCTGTATAGACGTTCTCTTTTATGAGAATGTGTCTCTATAATATCCGGAGTCTCGAGATGCATAGGATGATAATATTGATCTCTGGCAGATAATTCTTTATCCCTTCCTAATTCTTCAAACCTCTCCATTATTGCGTCATGATCCTTTGTATCACTGTTACGTATCTGTTTTATACTTCTAATAGGTTGTTCCAATCCAGCAGCTTCAGCAACAAATTCCAATGTCCCTTTTGCACGAGGTCTAGGAGAATGTAATAAAAACATCTCATCATCTTCATCTATAATTTCATCTCTAAAATACTCCCCTCTTTTTTTCGCATTAGCCACACCTGTCGGAGTTAAATCATGACCTTCATTTCTATAATAAGGTTTTTCATGACGCATAAGTGTTGCTTTGAATAATAATTTTGGTTCATTTTCTTTTGAATTACCTATAGATTCTGGTGATTTCATATAATACATATTTTACAGGCATTCTGATATACTTACAATATGTCAAAACAGATAATTTTAATTGGAGGCGCTCCAACTACAGGAAAATCAACTCTTGCTAAGGCATTATCAAATCATTTTGATATACCATGGATTTCAAGTGATCAAATACGCGAAATAATGAAAGCTACTGTAGACCCAGAAAAATACCCTTCTTTATTTACACAAGAAATAGATGTAGATACTTTTTACAATAATTTTACAATGCAACAAATAGTTGAGATGGAAAAACAACAAGCTAAAGAAATATGGCCAGGGGTAAAAGCTTTTATAAAAAATAATTTTGTTTGGAGAAAAGGTTTTATAGTTGAAGGAGTTGGTATACTTCCATATTTGATTGATCGAGATTTTAAAGATGATCAAAAAATAAAATCACTATTTTTGGTTGATAATGATAGAGAAAAGATAAGGGATATCTGTTTTAATAGAGGTCTGTGGGGTGCACCAGCTGATTATCCAGATAGTATAAAAGAAAAAGAAGTGGAGTGGGTTTTGTTATTTGATAAAGAGATAAGAGAGGAAGCTGCAAAATATAATTATCCCATAATTGAGGTTGGTAAAAATGATGAAGATGTTAAAAAAGCTTTGGAGATATTGACTAAGAATTCCCATAGTTAAATTATTATCATATTAAAAATCAGTCTATTATTTATTTTATCTACACAACATTTGACATAGCACTTTAAAGATGTTATCATACTTAAGTTGTGATTTATCAGAAATCTTAACCCCCAACCAACCCCATTACCACCATGTCAGACACCGTATACGTATCGGATTTTCTAAGAGACAGGAGAGTCGAACTCGAACTTAGACCGGCTGAAGTCGCTAGCATGATAGGGGTGTCCTTGGAAATATATCGTTACTGGGAATCAAGAGGACAACTACATGAAAGATATTTTCAACAAATAGCCACAGCTCTTGATGTCAGTATCGATAAACTCGAGGCCGAAGCCACCGCCACCAAAGTATTCACACCCCCAGAAATTCTAGAAAGGTCACAGGGGTCACTAAGAACCCTGCATGCCTAGTCTCACAACATTGGTTATCTGGATCTAGTCAGCTATTTCAATGCCACTAGATCCTTTTTTTATACACTTATCCTAAAATTAATGTTAAAATTTTTTACATACAAACCCATGAAAAAACACAAATTCGAAATACTAATACTCTTAATCTCAAATCTATTTCCTCTATATGGATTATTTTATTTAAATTGGAGCCCTTTTAATACATCATTAATATTCATAATTGAGACTTTAATAGGTTTATTCTTTTTTGAATCAAAAATAATCATCAAAGCCTTTAACAAAATTTTTACAGATATAGTACCTGGTATAATAATCATATTCCCCATTATAATATTCAGTGCCGTTCAAACTGGATTATCTGCAATAATGTTTACAACAACAAGTAATCAATTATATTGGTATGAGATAATTGCCATAATACACAACTCTATCACAGTTCTATTTTATGGAATAATATTAATTTTTATAAGATATTTATCTGACTTTATCTATTATATAAAAAATAAAGACTATTTAAGAAAAGGATCGCTCAAAAAATATGGCACATCTTTAACCCTACGCTTATTTATGATGCAGTTTACTGTCATAATAGGAGGTATGGTTGGAAGATTTAGCAATAACATGACTTTAGGAGTCAGTGTGTTAATACTGATACAGATATTCTTAAACCTAAAATATTACTTTGCTTCGAGGAAATAAAGATAATATGATACAATACATGTTATGGAAAAAATTAACCCAAAAGAAACAATAATTAAAAAATCTGTTAGATTATTACAAGGTCTTGTGGCAGCCGGTATTATCACAGGATCAGTATATGCTGAAGAAAAAAAAGATACTGGTCAAGATAGTTGGGTGAAATTAGAAGAGAAGATGAATCAAAATGAAAGCGATTGGCTAACTGAGTTTAAAATTGATTCAATAAAAATAGGTAAAGTAAAAAATCACTCGAGAGGTGTAAATAAACAGCTTGGTTTATACAAAGACGGAGTTCATATGGGAGATATTAGTTCGGAATTTGCAGGATATAGTAAAGATGATTTTATAAGAGATGTTGCAAATATATTAGACAAAAATGATATAAAATATAAATTAAACGAAGCATCAGATTACATGGTCGAAGTAGAATTAGAAGATAGTGCAATAAAAAGGCTTGCAGAACTTAAAAACAAGGGTTTGAAATATGGTAAGGTTAAAAACAAAGATGGAAATGATATGCTCGTCATACAAGGAAATGAAGGTGCTGACTTTTTTAATCTAGAAATAGACTTAAAAAATGATCACAATCCAAATACTTCTGTAAAAATATATGCCGAGGGTGGCTTATTAGAAGTAGAAGGTAATGATGGTCAACCTTTTAGATATGAAATATACACGGATAAAGATTCTGTTAAGATAAGAAAGTGGTTATAATAGCATAACTATCTCTCACCTATCATATCCGCCACTATTCTCCCCGACTCCAATATGGTTGGCAAACCAGACCCTGGATGTGTACCACCACCAACCAAATACATATTATCAACATCTTCAAACTTATTATGGGGTCTCAGATATAACATCTGATCTATACTATGAGCCAGATTAAATACCGCCCCTTTATGTACATTTATATCCTTCTCAAAGTCTTTTGGGGTCATTATCTTTTCAAATAAAATATGATCTTTTATATCTTTCATATTTGTCTTCTTTATTATTTGATTTAAAATCAGCTCTCTATAATTATTCTTTTCTGTATTCCAGTCAATATCTGCTGTAAGGTTTGGAATAGGTACTAATACATATATAGTTGACTTTCCTTCTGGCGCCAAAGTGTTATCTGTTTTTGAAGCATTTTGTATATAAAATGAAGGATCTTGAGACAATATCTTGTTATCAAATATTTCATCAACATTTTTCTTATAATCTTTGGCAAAGAAAATATTATGATGTTCCAGATCTTCATATTTTTTATCTAGAGCTAAATACATCATAAAAGTTGCACATGAATATGATGATTTTTCTATCTTTTTATTGTTCCAAGATTTTCTATTTTTCTCAGGAAGAAGATTTTTCATACCATAGGCAAAATCCGCATTCATGATCACCTCGTCAGCCCTATCTTCAGTATTGTCTTCAAATCTAACCCCAACAGCTTTATTATTTTCAACTATTATTTCTTTTACAGCCTTATTTAAAAATATCTTTCCTCCATTTTCCTGGACCACCTTAGACATGGCTTCAGTTATCTTATGCACCCCACCAATCGGATGATATATACCAAAACGATGTTCTATATAAGAAAGCATTGAGAATGTTCCGGGGCAATTCCAGGGTGACATACCGAGATATTTAGCTTGAAATGTCATAGATATTTTCATGTCTTCATGATTAAAGTATCTCGAGAGAACCTGATATATAGTCTTGTTTAAATCCATATAAGGAAGAGCTTTCAAAAGTTTCCATCTTAAATAATTATAAAATTTACTGTAAGGGACCTCTAGACACTTGTAGGTTCTATCGTATTTTATATTTTCCCTTTTCATATACCTGTCATAATTCACTTCATCTCCAGGAAAGAGTCTTGCTATTTCTTTTTTTAATCTATCTTTATCAAAATAAACAGGAAATTTCCTACCATCATCAAAATGTAATTCATATAAAGTATCCAATCTTTCCCATGAGATATAGTCAAAAAGATTTTTACCTGCCAGCCTGAAAACATCTTCGAAAACTTTTGGTAACATGACAAAAGTTGGTCCAAGTTCAAAAGTAAAACCATCTTTCTCTATGGGCGAAGTTCGACCTCCAACTTTTCCTGCTTTCTCATACATAGTCACATCATAACCCCTATGAGCCAATATCATTGCTGAAGACAAGCCTCCAGGTCCAGCACCAATAATTATAATCTTTTTATTTTTCATATATACATTATAACAAAATATAAACAGAACTCATATGATTGACAATCATAATATAAAGATATAATGTTATTGAGTCAACCTTATACAATCATGCCAAAAAAACAAAGACACTGTTTACAATGTGGATCCTTATTATTGTCGGGTGACCCGAGTGATTGGTGTAGTGAACCTTGTGCTCAAGTTTGGGATATGGTTCAACGAGAAAAATTCAGAGAATCGGGTGAGGAAAAACTGGAGGCCGACATCGCCATATCTGCAGCCATGATACATCATGATTGAATCATATACAATTATTTAGCTTCAACTTGCCCTGAAATATGGGCGGTTTTTTTATTTATTATGATATAATCATCATATGAAGGTTTTTACACTTACAAGTATAATAATACTATATTTTTTTATAGCTGTATTAGGACCTTTTTCTTTTCATTATGAAAATCATAAGATGGGCATAATGGGTCCAGATTGTCATCAAACATCCTGTATAAATGTTCTAGAAGATATAAACATATGGCATTATTTACTATCTAGTTTTTTACCGATATTAAAAATAATACTAATAACTCTATCATTTTATTTTTTGTTTTTTAATAATATAAAAACATATTCAATAGATAGGTCTTTTATAAAAAATAATAATTTCATAATAAATTATTATCAGAAAC
>CAIZLB010000014.1 GCA_903933735.1 uncultured bacterium
ATCAGGGCGACTAAATCTCCAAGATTAACCCGCTTAGATATAAATTATAGAACTTAATCGATTAGTGTGTCAATACATTAATCCACAAAATCAGATAACCACTCTATAGGATAATCCTCTATTATTAACCCTAATTTTGTTGTGATTTCCCTCTCCCATCTGGCACCTCTAGAACTTTGCCAATCTGGTAAGAATAAAACCTTGCCTACCAATTTGGACTCAAATATTCTTCTATAGAATATCTCTAAGATATCAATACAATACCCGTCAACTTTTTTATATTTACTAGAAAGCCTAGCAACAGATTCTTCAAAAGGAGTTTGGTCAAAAACTTTTAAACCTTTTTTTCTGGCAATCTCTATAGACTTTTTAAAACGATTAATATTTTTTCGAATATCACCCGAACCACCTGTGGATATAGGTCCACAGATCTGAACTATTATATCTTCAGATGTATATATTTCATTTAACATATCTATGGCTATACTCGCCAATTCTTCAAATGTCTCTGCTCTATTAACTTTAATCAAATGTTTTTCCATATATAAAAATAGATTATATCACAAGGCTTTACTCACTCAAAATCCCGTCAAATTCTGGACCATCAGCCTCAGCCATTGCTTTAGTCTCTCTAACAATACCGTCTTTATGATGAGCTGGTGCGTATATTGTGTACATCTTTAAATCTTCGACATCTGATATGTTTATGATATTATGAGGTGTTCCTGAAGGTATAACAACGGCGTCACCATCTTTAACTTCATACTCTGTCTCACCTATCAAAACTTTTCCATCACCTTTTTCAAAACGAAAAAACTGATCGTTTTCATCATGTGTTTCTAGACCTATCTCCTCTCCCGGTTTAAGACTCATCAAGACCAATTGCATATGAGACCCTGTATATAAGACTTTTCTAAAGTTATTATTTTCTAAAGTTTGTTTTTCTATGTTTTCTTTATATCCTTTTTTCATATATTCATTATAGCATATAAATAAAAAACATCGGTCTTACACGATGTTTCTTATATTAAATTAATTTATCTGATCATTAATTTGATGTTCTGAAAGTTGTTGGTAGAGTTATACTCTCATTACCTTGAGCATCTTTTACATATATTACGTAATAATATGTAGTATTAGGTGCTAAACCTGTTAAAGTTCCAGAATGAGAAGTACGTAAGTCACTATGAACCATCATACTTGGACTGTTTATACTGAAAGGTGAATAATCTGTAGCTTCTGTCATAGATATAGGTGATGTATTGTAATATATTGCAGCAGATGAATTTTCACTTGTATTCCAAGCTATAGTAGCTTGATTATTTGAAACATTTATACCTACTGAATTTATAACTCTTGTACTGTCGTTTGACATTGAACCATCACCCATTTGAGTATTTATCACAGCCAAAGTCGCAGGTCCAACACGTCCAACAGTATCTATACCGTTACGTGCTTGAAAATTAGAAACAGCTGATTTAGTTAAAGAACCAAAATAACCAGTTACTAAACCTTGTGGATATATAGTATTATCTTGAGCTAAGAATGATTGTAGAGAGCTGACATCAGCACCACTCATCCCAAGTTGTAATTGACGATATAATGTTGCTGCATTAGCGAATAGAGGTACGGACATTAGCATGAATGCTAAAGTCATAATTGAAAAATATTTTGTTTTCATATGTTTTTATTTTTTATTTAATTAGGGTTGATATAAGGTATTTGTAATAGAGATTGTGGAAATTGTAGTGCTTGCATTTATTAGGCTTAACAACCTTTTAAAGCAAAGCGATTTCTGAAGTATTTATAGATTTTGTCCGCAACACATATATATGGTTGGGAGATCATTCGGCTAATCTTTGGAGTTAATAAATCTAATAGACACCTTTATTTAGAAATCTTTGCGGACTTATATATTATAATCCCGTCTTTGACAAAATACAACTTTAATTGCCTTATGACACACTTATGAGATTAACCCTAATCAGACAAAAATTCAATAAATAATATGATAATATATAAGATATGATTTCAAATATACTGATTATATTCGCAACTATAGTTCTATTCTTGTTTGCGGTTAGAAAATTTTCAAAAAGCATAGAAAGGGTTGCAGGTGATAAACTTAAATACTATCTTACTAAGGCTACAGAAACACCTGTCAAATCAACTTTCACCGGTTTTATCGTCAATGCCATAATACAATCAAATACCGCATTAACTGTCACTCTTGTTGGGTTGGTAAATGCAGGCCTTATAACTTTTCGTGGTGCACTTGGAGTTATAATAGGTTCAAATGTCGGCAATACTTTAACATCACAACTTATAGCTTTCAATGTTATGGCCTTTGCCCCTATATTCATAGTCGTTGGTTTTATGATGAGAAGATTTTCAAATCCAATAAAACATTATTCAAGCCCTGTTTTTTATTTCGGATTATTATTTTTAACTTTAGGATATTTACAGCTCTTGATTTCACCATACTTAGACAGTCCTCAATTTGTGACATTTATCTCAAGTGTTCATTCTATATATATAGCGATAATATTTGGTATAATAGCTGCTACCATCTTTCAATCTAGTACAGCTATATCAGTATTAGCTATTACTTTTGCAGCTTCTGGTATATTAAATTTTGATCAGGCTTTTGGTATGGTCATAGGTTCAGGGGTCGGAACTACTGTGACAGCACTTATAGCATCTATAGTCATGAACACAGCCTCACAGAGAACAGCCTTTGCACATCTTTGGTTTAATATAACCTCTGTCATAATAACAATTATCATATTTACACCAATAAAATCTTTTATACTTTCTTTTAATACAAGTTTGAGTCAATCAATAGCCAATGCTCATCTATTGATAAGTGTAATTACAGCAATATTTTTGTTAATAATATTTAATTTTTATGTAAGATTTGTAGAATTGGTAATCCCCAATAGAGGATTTTTTCATAAAACTAGAGCTGTTATAGATAGTAAAATATAATTATCATAAAAATGATATGATAATGTTATGAAAAAGACAACTAAAATAATAACGATTTTAATCGTTACATTACTGATAATTATATCGATTTTTATTATCAGTAATAAAAACACAGACCCTATCATAACAAGTAACCCTAGTATAAAATATATTTTAAACAGAGAAGAGATCATAATCACGAATGATATATTAAATAAATACATGCCTGATTCACATTCGACAACCACCACCAAATATTTTGGAAATGGAGTCGAGGGAGATTTTGACGGAGATGGAAATCTAGATACATCATTTATAGTAACACAAACAAATGGTGGGTCTGGTATATTTTATTACCTAGTCGCCACATTGAACAAAAACAGTGGACCGGTTGGTACTTATGGATTTTTTATAGGCGATCGTATAGCCCCACAATCTACCAATCGTGATAAAAATAATAACATTGTTATTAATTATGTAGATAGAAAACCCGGAGAACCTTTCACCACAAATCCGTCTATAGGCAAAAGTTTAGTTTTAAGATTTGATAAAAACACAAATCAATTTGGAGAAGTTATTCAAAATTTTGAGGGAGAGGCAAATCCAGACATGATGAAATTAAATATGAAAACATGGACTTGGATTAAAACAGTATACAACAACGACACGGTCATAACACCAAAATTAGCAAACAAATTCAATCTTACATTTAAAAATAATACATTCTCTGTATCAACTGATTGTAATGGTGTAGGTGGTGAATATATAGAAACAAACAATAAACAGATAACATTTACAAAAATGATGTCAACCTTGATGTTTTGTGAAGGCTCACAGGAAGCTGAATTTTCTAAAAGCTTAGGAGAAATCTCAAGTTATTATTTTACAAGTAAAGGTGAATTAGTCTTTAACATAAAGATGGATAGTGGTGTGATGATTTTCAGATAATTTCTATTGTAAACCGCCGAGATTTATAACTTTAACATAGCCCATAGATTCTAGGATATTTTTAGCCATAGATGCCCTACCACCAGAAAAGCAATAGACATGAATATTGTCATCTTTTTCTATATTTTTTAAAATAGATACTGCGTACTCGCTATTTTCAAATAATTCATCCATAGGTAGGTTTATAGCCCCCTCTCTACATCCCGCTTTATATTCATCGGGACTACGAACATCTAATATATAAGTTTTCATATTTAACCATATTAACACATACAAACAATATCCTCTACCAACTTCCACTGGACCCTCCTCCACCAGATGATCCACCACCACCTGAAAAACCTCCGCCTCCACCACCTGAACCTCCAAAAAAACCACCGCCACGACCACTACCTTTCATAAGTTTAACAAAAGTTTTAGCAAGATAAGTTTTACTAGACACAAACATGTCCAATAAAAATCCGATAATAATCAATCCTAAAAATACTAAAAATCCTGTATATAGATAAAGAAATATTCCGGCTATCGCACCGAGAACACCTCCCGCCCAAAAAGATTTTGTTTTAGATAAACTAACAACAATTATTCTAAATACTATAAATAATACGACTATAACAACATACATAAAATCTCCATTACTTAATGGACTGTTATTATTTGCATTATTGATCGTATTATCTACATACGGTGCTCCATTATTTATCCTCATAATTACCTGATCTAAACTGGCATTTATACCACCAATATAATCACCATTCCTAAAAGCTGGAGCAATCACATCTCTTTGAAGTCTTCCTGTATAAACATCTGGGATTATTGGCTCTAAACCATAACCGGTTTCAAATCTATTTTTCCTATCTTTTAGGGCGATCAAAAACAATAATCCATTATTCTTACCCTTTTGACCTATACCATTTTCATTGAATATTTTATTAGCGAGACTCTCAATGGTTTCGTTTTGAGGTAATTCAGCTATAGTTAAGACTACAATCTGATTTGTTGTTGAGGCTGCAAAACCTGATAATCTATTTTCAAGAACAGCCTGAGCATCATCAGGAATAATATTGGCATCATCAGTTATGAAAGTATTTAATTTTTGAGCGTCTACCGAAAATGAAAAAAAACTGATTATACAAATAATAAGTATCTTTATATAATTCAGTTTTTTCATATATTTATGTTTTTATATTAATTTTGTAAATCAACTTTTGGTGCAACTTCAGATCCTTCAGTTGCTTCAAAATATGGCTGTACATCAAAGCCAAACATCTTAGCAAAGATTACACCCGGTATTCTTTGGGTTCTCAGGTTATATACACGTATAGTTTCATTGTATTTTTGTCTTTCTACAGCTACTCTGTTTTCAGTTCCTTCAAGTTGTACCAAGAGGTCTTGTACTAAGACAGATGATTTTAGTTCTGGGTAATTCTCAGTTATAACAAGAAGTCTACTTAAAGCTGACTCGACTTGAGATGTAGCTGCAACTCTATCAGCCTGGGTTGATGATGTGTTTGCAGTAACACCTGCATATCTTGTTCTAGCTTCTGCAATCTCACCAAAAACAGCAAGTTCTTGTTTCAAAGAACCTTTGATAGCACCAACAAGGTTTGGTATAAGATCAAAACGTCTTTGATATTGATTCTCAACCTGTGACCATTGTGATGTATATGATTCTCTCTCACTTATAAGACTGTTATATGAACTAAAAGCCCATAGAAATATTACAGCTAATATAACTACGATAATTATTATTGTTTTTTTCATGATTGTATTTTAGCATTTATTATCTGTTGTGCAAACCACATTTACCCTATCTTCTGTCTCTGATGATGCTGATAAATAAAGAAATTATGATGATAATCTCAGAAATTATACCACCAGAAGACCCCACAAAATAATCATAAATTATCCACGATAGACTAGCTAAAATAAATATAAATCTTAAATGTATTTTCTTTTGTTGCCATTTAGCCACAATGACAAGACAAACGCCTAAAAGAGCAAAAACACTATAATAGCCTTCCCATGTAAAAAATGTTACCAATGTCAGTATAAACAATGATGATAGTAAGAATATTTTATTGTCTATATATTTATTTTTATCCCTGAAAATTAAACATATTGCAATAATACAATTCAAAGTAGTCAACATAACACCTGTCCATGCCTGTAATAGATAGAAATGTATCATGAACATAATCAGGCTAATCGTATTGATTATAATAATATTTTTCTTTGTCTTTGCATGAAAAGACAAGGCAAATATCACAAGTGCGATAATAGCTATCGATTGAACAAATAAATTATAATTCATAAAAATAATTGTATCATATATCCATTAAGTAATAACATGCTACAATAAACACATGAACACTACATACAATTGGTATCAAACCCTTATCAAACCAACTTGGGCACCACCATCATGGGTCTTTGGACCAATCTGGACCTTTTTATACATACTCATAGCGATATCGTTTGGAAAAGTTTTTATTGCCTTAGCTCAAAAACAGATATCATTTATAGTCGCCCTGCCCTTTATTTTAAACATAATTTTTAATCTTATATTTACACCAATACAATTTGGTTTAAAAAACAATATATTGGCTGCTTTAGATATATCACTTGTACTTGTAACCTTAATATGGGCCATGATTGCTATATATCCACATATAAAATGGGTAACTTATATACTTTCACCATATTTGATATGGGTTTGTATTGCTACAGTTTTACAGTTTTCTGTAACTTTGTTGAATAGGTAATTAATTCAATTTTACAATATCAAACATAATTGCTATATTTAGGCTATGGAAGACCCAACAAAACAAGAAACAAAAAAATACGAATCACATGAATCTAGAGTTGAATTAATCACATCATTATGTGAGCAATTTGATGAAAAATTACGCACTAAAATAGATGAATATTTTAGAGTCAGTGACACTATTCGTGAAGATAGCACCCCGGACATTGAAGAAAGACAAAGAATTGGATTAATAAATTTAAATTCAGAATTATCAATAATGGAAACAAAGATAAGGGGTATACTTACCGAAAATCCAGAATTAATACAGTCAATAGGTACAATATCTAGTCACATAAATCAGGCCATGAACTACTTATCATCTGCACCAGATAATAGATATTCCAAAGAAGGTCTTATAAACAAATTCAAAGGTAAAGAAAATATACCAGCAGGCAAAACTGATTATGAACAAACAAAAGAGTCTCTAACTGTATTAAAGTCTATCTTTAGAGGTGTCAAAGTATGTGTTAATCTATTAAAATAACAGTCTCTGTAATATTTAATAAAAGAGGTTCATATACTCCACAATATACTTCATATTTGGACTTGGATTATTTATCCAAATAAGTGGTTGTTTGTCTTTATTAATCTTACTTATTTCTATCTTATACTTTATCCAATCTATAACATCTTGTTTATTGGGTAGATTTTCTTTATCTTCAAAACTTGGTGCTTCTATTTTCCCCTTCTTTTCTTTTTTTTCTCCAACCTCATCTACCTCTATGACCCTTGACAGTATGGTTGACAATAACCGTACGTTTTTATTTGTATATAAAATAATACAATTATCTTTATCTATATTTTCTAAAACTTTAAGTAAAGAATTAGAAGCTGGAATACTTATATCATCAAAGATCAATATGCCAAGTTTTTTAAAATCAGTATTTATTTCAGATGAACTTTTCTGAAAATCATCCTGAAAATCACGAACATCTTCAATGCTGATGCTTCTATTTTTCATTATAACAACATCAGAATTTAAAGGTATAAAGGTCATTAAACTAACAATCCTTTCTGCAAAAGTTTTATCTGATTTTAAAAGTATAGCTTCACCTTTTTGTATATTCATATGACGTTTTATCTTTTAGTTACTACAGCTTTTTTATAAGCATTCAAGTGATCAAGTGCCATACCAGTTCCCTTCACCACACAATACAGAGCATCGTCAGCAACATGAGCCTTAACACCTGTACGACGAAAGACCAATTCATCTAGATTTCGAAGAAGT
The DNA here is from genome assembly GCA_903933735.1 of uncultured bacterium. GTDB lineage: Bacteria > Patescibacteriota > Minisyncoccia > Phycocordibacterales > CAIZLB01 > CAIZLB01. The sequence continues at coordinate 7,953 of CAIZLB010000014.1, forward strand.
GATGAGCCTCCTGTCATGGTTATACCTTGATCTATGATGTCAGACGCTAACTCTGGAGGAGTCTCCTGCAATACATCTTTTATAGCTTTAATCATATCTCTAAGTTCTTTACTAATAGCCTTAACTATCTCATTGGTTTTCAACTCTATAAGACGAGGTAAACCTGTGATGTAATCACGTCCTTTGATATTTACAGATAATTCTTCTTCAACAGTAACAGCTGAACCTATCTTAATCTTTATCTCTTCCGCAGTTTTTTCACCTATAGCTAGATTATAATTTTTCTTTACATAATCTATGATAGCACCATCGATACGAGTACCTGCACATTTTACTGATGAACAAACCACAATACCACCAAGTGATATAACAGCTACATCTGTTGTTCCTCCACCTATATCGACTATCATATTCCCACAAGGATCTTGTATTGATATACCAGCACCTATAGCTGCGAGTATAGGCTCTTTTACAACATAGGCATTCTTAGCCCCGGCTCTTATAGCAGCCTCTATGACAGCACGTCTCTCAGTCGATGTAACACCCGCTGGAACCGATATCATGACCTCAGGAGCGATCATATTCCATCGACCCAAGGCTTTGTGTATAAAGTATCTAAGCATAGCCTCAGTGACTCTATAATCAGCAATAACACCATCACGCATAGGTCTGTAGGCGATGATAGAATCAGGTGTTTTACCAATCATCTCTTTTGCCTCGAGTCCAACAGCCAAAATCTGATTATCCCCCTCAGATACAGCAACAACTGATGGTTCATTTAGAATGATACCCTTACCTGGTAAAAAAACCAGAGTATTGGCGGTTCCTAAATCTATACCTAATTTTTTTGAAAATAAAGACATTTTTGATTTTTTGAGAATATATTATATAATTAACGAATATTAATACTAATATATCACAAAAACCTAAAAATATGAAAAATCTAATACAAGAATTTAAAGCCTTTGCAATACAAGGCAATGTGATGGACCTAGCAATAGCTGTTGTCATAGGTACAGCTTTTGGTAAAATAGTCACTTCTTTAGTAGATCATATAATCATGCCCACAATAGGCATGATTGGAAACTTTAATTTTAGTAGCTGGACCATACTCAAACAGATTAGAATAGGTTTATTCTTTAATAATGTCATTAATTTTGTAATAATAGCCTTGTCTGTGTTTGTGGCGATAAAAGTACTGAATAAGATAACTGGTAGAAAGGTTATTTCTGATACTCCTGTGGTGAAGTAATTATCTAAGCAAACTTAGTTGATAGCTGATGTTTGTATACCATATTATTTTCTATGGTAGAAAATCTACGATCAACTACAGAAAATCTTTGATTCATTTCTTTTCTTAGATCAAAGATATCACTTTTTAGTTCAGTTCTAAGATCTGAGATATCTTGCTTTAGTTCAGTTCTAAGATCTGAGATGTCTTTTTTAAATTCAACCCTAAGATCCATCATATCTTGCTTAAGTTCTATTCTCAAATCATCCATAGTATGAAAAATCCTATCAAAACCATCAGTTATTGCAATAGTTAGTTTATCCATCTTATCAGAAAGACCTATAAAGGCATAGGTTAATTCTTCATTGGTCATTATTCTTTTTTCATTTTGATTAATATTTGTTGTCATTAAGTATGATTATATATCCCAGATTATGGGTTATGCAAATTTCTTTAGAACTGTGATACATCTTCACAAACAGTCAATAAAAAATCACAAAAAACTATTAATTATTAAAGATACTTTTTCTCAAACTTAAGAGATAAACAACGCAAGAAATCCAAGAACCTATAGCAAAAGCTATGGCAATATCAACTGCCCCTTTACTTGATACATAAGCCAAAAATATAATTATAAAAGTTCCAATGATACTAAGTATTGCCGGTCTTTTATTTTCATTACGAGCATAATAAACTCTAACAATCAAAAGTTGTATACATTGAGGTATAAGAGACAGTGTAAATATTCCAAAAGTTAAAGCGATAACTTTGTATGACTCTATATTGCCAAGCAAAATCAAAACTATATAATCTTTCAAGAACCAGATTACAATAGTCGCAAGACCACAATATAATAATATCTTTTTAAATGTGTATTTAAATATTTTCCAAAATTCATATTCATTCCCTTCTGCAAATCTCTTAGAAAATGTTGGAAATGCAGCCACCACAAAAGAAACACCTATCAAAGCCATCGGGACCCCTTGAAGGTTGTTAGCAAAGTTTAATATAGAAGTATTTCCTTCTGTAGAGTGTGACGAAAAACTATTTAAAAATAAAAACTGAATCTGTAGCAATGATAGTATAAAAGCTCTTGGTAATGAAGTTAAAACTATCTCTTTAACTATGGATAGATCTGCTTTTTTTATCTTGATAAATCCTGGGAGAAATTTGTTTGAATGTACAAACGGTATCTGTATAAGACCATGTAAAACACTGCCAATTAATATTCCATACACAACCCCTTTCATTCCAAAATATGGATACAGAAATATAAGACCTAATATAGTAGCAACATTGTATATAAGTGGTGACAATGAATAAAGTAAAAACTTTTCTTTAAGCTGTGTATATGAACCAAGTAAATTAGATAAACCTAGGAAAAAAGGTTGAAGCAATAGAAGTCTTGAGAAAAGAATGATGTTATCTATCGCTATAACATCCTTAACACCCGGTGCAACAAAATGAGTTATGAGATATGGCATAAAAATAATCAAAATCAATATAAGAACTGTTGAGAAAATAAAGAAGACCGAAAAAAGAATATTATAAACTTTTTTCATAGTCGCATGATCGCCGTCTTTATCATACTTAACTAGAAGCGGTATAAGTACAGTTACCGACACTAGAGACGTGAAAATAGCAAACAGTATATCAGGTATTCTAAAGGCATAATAATAACTATCAAGTGTAAGTCCTGCACCTATATTATTTGCAAATAAACGGTCCCGAACAAGAGATAGGAGTTGAGACAAAAAAGTAAAAAACGCAATCATGATAGCTGTTTTTTGTACGGATTTTGATTTGAATGTTAGCTTTATTTTGTCGATGATTTGCATTGAATTTATTGTAGCAGATTGTTTTGAAGTTTTTCCTTGACAACACCCGAAAAATACGATAAATATATTATATCCTCCAAATAGACAATCGCTGTAAAATACGATAGAAATATCAGTATTTTATAGAGGAAAGTCCGAACACTTGCTGAGATTTATCTCATGCAGAATTGTAGAGGGTAATCCCCTTCCATGGTGACATGGAGATGCGAACAGTGACGTGTGTTTTTGAAAATTAACACAGCTTTACACAAAAGTATTTTTGATATAAGTGTTGTAAAAATATCAAAAGTGAAACGGCTAAATTCTTACATAAGTGCAAAGTCGTGTACGCTATATGCGTAAGTGCTGCTTGAGGTATATAGTAATATATATCCCAGATAAATGATTGTCGTCAGATTTTGTTTCGATAAAATCTGATACAGAATTCGGCTTATAGTTTGAAGGATGACGAAGGAACCGATCTTAATTGATTGGTTTTTTCTTTTAAAATTTATTTTATACATTCGATCAGAAGTCCTCGGAATATTATTTTTTAAAAATAATATTCCTGCGGACCGCTTTGTCTAGGACAAAGTGTCATTCCTAAAATAAATTTTGTGGTATAATATCTGTATGCAAAAGTTCATTGTAATAATTTTAATACTAGGACTTGGTTTCTTTTTGTATCTATTACAGACAGGTCAAATCAACGGCTATGATTTTAATGTAAATAGTATTTTTAGTGAAAATAGATTTATCAAGAAAACACAATTAGAAGATGGCTCAAATATAAAAACTTCTTATATATATGCAAGTATATTAGGTCAGGAGTATAGTGTTTTTACTTTTCGAGGAGATAGTTTTACCAGAATACGTACATATGATTTTCCAAATGAAAAATATAAAGTACCACTTGAGGCTATAGATGCCGTCACTGGCACTTGGATCGGTAATAGATATGTATTATATATACTAGAAAAAGAAAACCCTAACACCAAAAGAAAAATATATGAGGTATATAAAACAGAATACGCAACAGACAATGTAAAGAAGTTGGAATATTTTAAAGTAAAAACCATAGAAGAGGCTGTGCCTGAAAAACCTTTAGATGTTCAGTATTAGAACAGAGAGTCAACAATATTTTTAACCATCATACCATCAGCTTTACCTTTAAGGTCTTTCATAACCTCGGCCATCAATCTACCTTTGTCTTTTACATCAACAATACTCAATTCTGTTTTTTTATTTTCTATTATCTTTTTAACTTCATCTTCAGCCATCATCTGTGGTAGATAAATCTCAAGATGAACTAATTCAGCTTTTTCTCCTTCAACAAGATCTTCTCTTCCACCTTTTGTAAATTGTTCTATAGAATCTTTTCTCTGTTTAACTTGACGTCTTATAACAGCTAAAGTTTCTTCATCCGTTAATTCACCCTGAGGAGTACGACCTTTTTCAACAAGATCATTAGTTATTGCAGATGATAGACCACGAAGAACAGTTAATCTAACAGTATCTTTTGCCATCATAGCTTCTTTTATTTGATTTTTGATTTTTTGTTGTAGAGTTTCCATAATGGGTATTATATATGAATTTAGGTTTTATGGCTATTTTTTATAGATTTGACTTTGTTTTCGAATAATCATATTGTATCTATTGTATGAACATACCCGAAATTGACTTAACACCTGAGCAGCAGATTTTTACAAATACCGTATCATATAGACCATGGTATCTACTTTGGTTGTTTGCCTTATATATAGAGAGAGAAGTACTCGTTTGGTATACAGTTGATACTATGTCAGATGGAGGCATGGATAAAACTAAATTACATGCAAATTTCAGAAACAATAAAAGTCATCGAGTGTTCCCAAACAAAGAACATGCAGAGAGATGGCTCGGTGCCGATATAGAGACCTCGGATCATGTTGGCGAAAATGTTATCATAAAAATTATACCTGCAATACATACCATACGATGTAATATGTGTGGTTACATATCAGAGCCGGCAGATATATCAGTCACAGTAAAAGGTCCTGAGACTAAAATGAAGGGCTATGTACATGTATCATTGCATCATGAAGGTATTTGTGAACAATGTGGTAGTCATAGAGTCGTATCAGCCATAGTCGAAAGACGTTGAATTGAGCAGTTTTTTTCATCAAACATAAAAACCCTGGACCAATCGGCCCAGGGTGTTCTATTTTTTAAATCTATCCTGAAACTTTATCCAAGTCCGACTTTACTTTATCTACAGACATTTTCTCCACAACGGAGTTTAAAGTGTTTAACATGCCGTCCAAATCAGTCATCTCACTCTCAACATATTTCATGTCCTCTGTCATCTCTGTGGCTATTGTTTTAATCTCAGTATTAGCAACGGTCTCAAGATCTGCAATTTCTTTTTTCTGATCATCGGTTAACATCTCATTCACATCTTCATCTATATCCTCTTGTATGATATCTTTTATCTGATCAATAATATCATCATCCAATTCATTATCGTTTATCAATTTTAATATTTCTACTTTTCTAGAATCTGATACAGCACTTTCATTGATTTTATTTATTAGATCTTGTTTATTCATTTTATTTTTTATTATTTTAATTAATTAGCCTTTAAACCTTGTAATAATTCTATTTTACCGGCGACTTTATCAGCTTTAGTCCTAAATGCTCCTTCTATAGACTTAAGAAAAGCTATTATCAGATTATTCTTTTTATTTCTAAAACCTTCTTTTACACCTCTTATCTTACCGGCCGCTGATTCCATAGCATCATTCCCAAATTGCTTTAAATCTTCATATCTTTTAGCAATATCTGCTTGGATTTGATTTACTCTTTCGGCGGTCTCATTTTCTACAATTTTCATAACAGCTGCGACAAGTTCTGCTTTACCTTTTGCAAAATTGGACATACTTTCTGCTTTATTCCTTGACCATACTGCTAGATTTTCAGCTCCTTTTTTTATATACACGTCAGGTGCAACCACGAAATTAAGGGCTTCATTTCCTACAACTTTAGCACTATCAAGGGTTTCATTTCCTAAAGTCCTGGCCTGGTCAATAGCTTCACTTCCTATAGCCCTACCACCTTCAACAATGGCACCTCCTAAAGCCTTAGCCTTACCAAAAAATTTTACAATGCCACCACCAACACTTAGCACTGTATTTTTAAAATTTGTTTTAGTGTTTTTAAAAAAATTTGCAACACCCTCCCTTCTTTGTTTAGCAACTTCAGATGGTGATAGCTCTGGAGCTTTTACTGTTTCTACTTTTGTTTCTGTGGGAATCTCTGCTGCTACTTCTGTAGACGATTCAGTGGGTACTTCAGCAGGAGTCTCAGTCGGAACCGCTGTTACACCATCTTTTTTATCATCAAAATAATAACCTGCTGGTGGAGCAAATTTTACCAGGCTGCCTACCTGGATATATTTGGTATTGGTACTAGAATAGGTGCTGATCGACGCAGGAAATCCTAAGTTGTTCACAAAATATCCCGAAGTCTCATTGGCCAGGGTGGTGCTTTGATTCCAGGTAAGATCGTTGACCAGCAGATTGGGTCTAGGAAAATTAGCATAGTAGAATTGTGTGAATGCTGTTGTAGACAACAAAGGCTGTATTTGATTGCTGAGTACGCTGGCTACTTCATTTCTGGTGAGCCAGGTAAACAAAAATGTAGGCAG
>CAIZLB010000015.1 GCA_903933735.1 uncultured bacterium
AATATATTTTTTTATAATTAAAATTTATATTCTTTTTTAAAATATTCCATTCGTCATAATTTCTTATTTTCATTTAAACATAGTAACAAAACTCGGATAAAGTTTTACCGAATTTTTTCCAAAGAAAATATAAAGATTACCTAACTCTCACAAACCCCATCTTACCCTTTTGTATAACAGAATCTTTGTCAACTATCATGTCAAGATCTTTAACAACTTCACCATTAACCTTAACACCACCTTGCTCTATTGTACGACGAGCCTCTGATTTTGACTCAGATAGTTTTGATTCAACCAATATGTTTATTATACTAAAGTCAGTAGGTGAAAATTCTTGTATATCGTCAGGTATCTCTTTTTTTGTAAATGTATTGATAAAATATTGTTCCGCCTTATCGGCTTCTGATTCTCCGTGATACATTTTAACTATTTCTTTAGCCAAAAGTATTTTAGTATTTCTTGGATTTGTACCAGACCTTAAATCTTTTTTTATTTTCTCTATCTCTTCTATTGTAAGATAGGTACAGTCCATAAATATCTGAGGTATATTTTCATCAGGTTGAGCCATGATCTTACCAAACATATCATTAGCTGTTGTATTTAAAAATACACCAGTACCTAAACTCTTAGACATCATCTTTTCTTTTGTTATTGGATTTTCAAGCAAAGTTGTAATAAAAACAAATTTGTCTTTTTGATTATATCTTTGAGATAAAGTTCTTCCTGTTAAAGCGTTGAACTTTTGATCATTACCACATATCTCTACATCTATGTTTAAGTGAACACTATCGTAACCTTGCATCAGTGGATAGAAGAATTCATGTACGTATATAGGTTTATTTTCTTTTAATCTTTTCTCAAACATATCTCTTTCTAACATCTGTTGTACGGTAAAGTTTGAAGATAGATTAATAACGTCTTCAAATGACATCTTCGCTAACCAGTCATGGTTATATACAACCTCAATTGGATTTTCTTTATTATTCAAATCAACTATGGGCTTTAATTGCTCTAGCCATGTTTTAGTATTCTCCATAACTTGCTCTCTATCTAGTTGTACACGAGTTGCAGTTTTATCTGTCGGGTCACCAATACGTGCAGTAAAGTCACCGATCAAGATGATAACCTTATGACCAAGCTGACGAAACTTTTCCAAAATCATAAAGTTAGTAGCATGACCTAAGTGAAGTGCAGGACCAGTAGCATCGGCACCGATATATAGTCGCAGTTGCTTACCACTCATCAATAATTCTTTTAATTTGGAAGAAGATGGTAAAATCTCTAAAACACTTCGAGAAAGTATCTCATCTATCTTTTTTTCATCGGTGATTATATTCATATTGAGTGTATTGTAGCATGTTTTTTGTGGTTTTTTAATATGGTGAAATTTACGATTTTGCCATACATTGACAGGGTTGTATTTAAGATGTTTTATGATAGTATGGAAAGGGTCAACCGAACCATTAGGAAACTAACACAATGAAAGAAAGTACAGCTTGGAGTATCTATAACAATCCTTATGAATTAGAAATTGCGATTTCTGAAAAAGGAGGTTTGTTTGGTATAATAATTAATCATGTAATAACCATAGGGGGGAAACGCGAATTACCTAAGTGGATGTTTAATACAAAATTATTTTTAGAAAGCCTTGAAGATGCAGTTGATATTACGAGGCAAATTTTGGAACAAGTTTTAAGATATGCACATCAGAAAAGTGTTACTGCTGATGTATTCGATCCAGATCTCATATCTATGGATCAAGGCTATGTCCTGAACACAGACTTAATTAATCGTATTATTGAAGAATTGAGAAACAATCCATCAAAACCAGTAGTACATACTCATGAAATGCTACCTAAATTATATTCCTAACACTGTCTCATCAACCACCAAATGCAAATATGTGTTCGGTGGCGTTTTTTTTAATTCCCTATCCCCCACCTTGGATTTTCATCCACCCACTTTGAAATATCAGTCCATCTAAAACCATGAAAACCGAATTGTTTATCATACACATGACCATCTCCTTCTATACTAAATCTCTCGGCTACTTCAGCTGGAGCAAATACAACACCAGCATCTTCCATCTCTTTTTTATGATGTACACACATAACAGAGTCCTCAGGTTGATATTGTTCAAAAACACCTTGATCAGCCAAACGTGATGATATTTTTAAAAATTTTTTACTTCTTATACAAAAACCTCCATTGCCAACAACTGTGGTATTCAATAATTCACGAGGAAAATTAAATTCAGTAAACCAAAATTCTTGATTGATAATCCAAGGTGCACCGATATAATCATATTTCAAAAAATCATCTGACCATGAATCAGGGTTTAAAATAAAACCATCATGTTGAACTAATAACACGAAATCAGTGTCAACGTATTTTACAAGATCACGTATACAGAATTCTGAATATTTTTCTATGGTATCGAGATGAGGAATAGAGACTTTTCTCTTATCATCTGTTTCTAATGATGTTAATAATTTTACGTCTGCAAATTCAATATCTTCCGTTGATATATCTAAAGCTTTTATAAGTCTATTAACATCTACACAGTCAATACCGATAAGTGTGATATTTGATAATTTTCTTTTCATAGGGCGGAGAGAGGGAGATTCGAACTCCCGGTACACTTTCGCATACGCCACCTTTCCAAGGTGGTACATTAAACCGCTCTGCCATCTCTCCTATTATTGATTTTGTACGTATATGATTATACTAGATTAAGTCGAGAACCCCAAATAATACACAAATGAAGCAAGTCCTAGAGTTAGTAGCGAGATTAATCGTAAGTCAACCAACTTTTAAAGATCGGATACAGGCTTTGGCCGATAGTGCCGGAATCGATACAAGAAGTCATGGTGGTATATCCTGTGACATAGTCTCTTTGAAAGATGATTTTAAAGAAATGACCTATATAGAATTTATAGCGGTGATGCTAACCTGCATGGTTAGATCTTATACAGGTAAGGACGATACTGAACTAGTTGGGGACCTAGATATTTCCTATAACGAACATGCTGGGCATCTAACAATCGCTGAAAAATTGTTTTATAGACTACTCAAGTTCCGATTGGGCGAAGTTCAGTTTGAAACACCGCCTTGGAACGAAGAATGTATCCCTATATGGGTGGCTTTAGCGGCTAAAGTTGATGAGATAGAGGTAGATGATGAAATTCCAAGATTCTAATACTCCTACACAGACAATCCCTTCAACCTCCTAACCCTCTCTTCAACTGGTGGATGAGTCATGAAATACTGACTCACTCCACCTTTTTTAATACCTGAAAAAGGATTGGCTATATACATATGAGCCATGGACTCATCTGCTTTTATCATCGGTGATGTATTATTTTGATGAATCTTTTCAAGTGCCAAGATAAGTCCTTGTGGATTATTTGTAATCTTCGCTGCACCAGCATCGGCCTGATACTCACGACTGCGAGACACGGCCATCTGTATCATAAGACCAACAAAAGGGGCTAAAAGCATAATAAATATTCCAACTATAGGATTGACTCTACTCTCCCCGCCTGATTTTGATGCAAATATATAAATGAGATGAGTAATCATACCAGCCATAACTGCAACCACAGAACTTATCAATATATCTTTATTACCTATATGAGCCAACTCATGAGCCATAACACCTTCAAGCTCGCTATCATCAAGATGATGAATAAGTCCTGATGTTGCAGCAACTTTAGCATGATATTTGTTTCGACCTGTAGCGAAAGCATTCATATTTTCATCAGGTATAATATAAACTTCAGGTGTTGGAAGATTTGCCATCTGTGACAATCTATCAACTATCCTTTGAAGTCTTGAACCGTCAGGTGTGCTTATATCGACTTTTTTTGCCCCAGAATATCTTATGGCTAAAGATCCAGAAAACCAATAAGCTATGACATTTTGTATAATTCCTATGAATAAAAATATGTACAGATAGTTTATATTACCCATCTGTATTGATATGAGATAACCCAAAACACCAACTATAGCAAAGACAGTGGCCATAAGTATGCTTGTTTTTAGGCTATTTCTGAATTGATTTTTAAATAAAGTTTGTGTGTTCATATAGGGTGATTATATCATAATTGTCAAATAGGTATATTGATTTATCCAGATAAATGTTTATACTTCAAAGTGTCTAACCTTAAGAAAACATATGACCAACTCAATGATTGCTAGGATTAATGCATTACTCGCCGTTGAAGAATCGTTATCGGATCGTGTAATGAGATTTGCGGACGATTTTGGTTTAAAAATAACAAAGGATGATATCACACTCAGTATGGGGGTAAATACCGTTAGAGTTCCACATCCATCAGCCGACATGCCTTCAAACCCCGAGCTCATGTCTATCTTGATTTATTTATATGTAACGTCTTTTGACAGTAGTTTTCAGTACAGTGAAGGGTACCTAAACTATCTCGACACTGTGTTTCAAGACAAATGTAGTCGTGGTGAACTTCGCATGGCCGATATACTTTTCTATGAGATATTTTGCGAACGCTTAGAGTAGGTATCTCCAATAATCTCATTTCGATAACCAAAAACACCAGGACCTCTCCCCGAGCGTCCTGGTATTCTTTTTTATATACCTTTACTTATTCTTTAATTACCTTAATCCCCAACTCTTTTATCTGTTCATCAGGCATAGCAGCTGGTGCATTTGTCATCAAGTCTCTAGCCTCGCCGGTTTTTGGAAATGCTATAACCTCACGAATGTTTGGTTCATTTTGAAGTAACATAACCACGCGATCTATACCAGGTGCAAATCCACCATGTGGAGGACAACCAAAAGTGAAAGCTTCTAACATATGACCAAACTTATTTTGTATTTGTTCTGCAGTCATACCTAAAAGTTCAAAAACTTTATTCTGTACCTCTTTTTTATGTATTCTTATACTACCTGATGAAAGCTCATAACCATTTAAAACAAGGTCATAAGAGTTAGCTCTTATCTTAAGCAGATCCTCATCTCCAGCCTTAGAATTCATAAATAGCTCTTCATCATCAGGGTGAGTTGAACAGAAAGGATGATGCGCTGTTGATATGCTGCCGTCTTTCATTTTCTCATACATTGGAAAATCAACAACCCAACAAAAAGCTAATTCATCCGGATTTGTTTTATCAACCCTTAGATCCGGTTTATCATTTCCATATTTTTCCATAGACTCTGCATACGATATACGAGGAAAAGGTATAGCTGAGATCTTTTTATGAGGATATAACTTACTTACAAGATCAATAAACATTTTCTCTGTATATTCAAGTATGGTTTCTTGATCTATAAATGACATCTCGAAGTCAAGTTGAGTAAACTCGGGTTGTCTATCTCCTCTTTGGTCTTCATCACGCATACAACGAGCTATTTGAAAATATCTTTCAAAGCCAGAAACCATAAGGAGCTGTTTGAATTGTTGTGGGGATTGAGGTAATGCATAAAAAGTACCATGATGTAGTCTTGATGGTACAAGAAACTCACGAGAACCTTCAGGTGTGCCCTTCATAAGTACAGGTGTTTCTATCTCTATAAATCCACTATCATGCATATATTTCCTAAAGAAAGTTATAACTTTATCACGCATGATTATATTGTCATGAACTCTTTTACCCCTAAGATCTAGATAACGATATTTTAATCTAACTTCTTCATTAACCTCTTTTGAATTGTGGATATCATAAGGCATTGTTTGTGATTCATTGATAATCTCTATCTCATTCACTTCCAATTCTATATCACCATTAAAAATATCAGCCTGTACATTTCTATCAGGTCTTTTATTTACCAAACCTTTTATTTTAACAACAAATTCATCTCTAATTTTTTTAGCAGTTTCAAGAGCCTCTGTTTTATTTGGTAAAACAACAGCCTGGACCAATCCATCTTTATCTCTTATCTCAAAGAAGATCATTTTACCTTGATCACGTCTAACGTGTATCCAGCCAAAAATCTCAACTTCCTCCCCTATATGATTACTCAATTGACCAGTAAAAATTCTGTTTGTATATAAACTATTTGGTTGTGACATATTATTTATTATTTTATTTTTATTCTTTTATTTCAATATTATTTCCATCATTGTTAAATATATTGTTGATCTTATTTAATGGATTTTTATCCAATCTTTTATTTTCAGATAGTTTGACCTGATAATCTTCAAATATCTTTGGTAAAGATAAGAAATACCATAACACAAAAACTATAAAAGTAACACTAAAGGCTATAGTGAATGAGACAGCTTTTTTGTGACTATCTGATTTACCACGAAGTCTATGAACATGATGCACAGCATGTCTGTGTATTTTATGATGTATTTTTTCACCTCTATATTGAGTATTAGACATGTTTTAATTATATAACATTATGATTTTATTATATATAGTTTTTGATCAAAACTATCCAATTCTTTTTTCTTTATAGTTAACTTATCGACAACTTCAGTTTTGGGATCGGCACCAATCTCTTTTATAAAATCCTGTATGCATTTATCTTTTACATCTTTAAAGCCCATAGGTATAACAGCTTTACAATCTATATCATTCAAAAATGCCGCAGCGTCTTTAGCAGATAGACGTCCATCTCCACTTATAGGAATAAATACCATGTCTATATCTCCTTCTATAGTTATCTTATTATTATCTTTGGCCAAAGCACCTAAGAACAGTATTCTGATGCCATCAAATTCAAAAGTATAATAAGTTGTACCTGAGGCATGATCTATACCGTCATAGTTTGTATAGGCTCCATAACCTTTTATGAATATGTTTTTGATCTCATACTCACCTGGTCCTTTGATGATGTATGGAACTTTGTTGCCGTAGAAGAGATCCTCACCTGAGGCCATATCTTCATGTAGAGTAGTTTGTAAAACCACATCAGCACCGAACTTTGTGCCTTTGAAGGGGTCCAGGGCGATGGTTGTGTCACCGACTTGAAGTTTTGTGAATTGATTGCCGTAAAAGTTTATTATCATGTTGAGTATTGTAGCATGAGTTTGGGGTTTGGGGCAAAATTGATTTGATGGGGTTTCGGGGGTATATTTATGGGTATGAATTATGTGAATACAACGGAGACAGATAGGGTTAAGTTGATATTGTCATATGCGAATATTTTTACTTTGTTTTTTTCTGCACTGTATTCCATGTTGTTAATATTTAGTTATATATACAATACAACAAACAATCAGATTAAAGATTTATTTCCGATATATTTGGCAATAATAATACCGACTTTATTTACAACATCCCTTATCCTAAACCTAAAAAATAAAAGTAAATTATCAAAAATTATTTTGATATCTACCATACTAGTTTTAAATTTTGTGGCTGGTATGTGGTGGGGATTCGACCTACCATCCATACTACTTTCCTATATATTTTGCATTATTATACTAGCATTAACATCAAAGACTAGAGAAGGTGCTATTTATTTAAGTATATTGATATTATCTATATTTATAGGTAATTTCCTACGTAATTATTTAAACCTAAAAACATCTTGGTATCATTCAGGATTCTATGTTAATGATATTATAGAGTTCTCTGTTATGTTTATTTTCATAACTTTTATATTGATAAAATTTAATCAAGAGCAAAACAAAACACTGACCAGAGCACTGAGAGTCGAAAACATATTGAAGCAAGAAAGAGACAACTTAGAATTATTAGTAATAGAAAAAACTAAAGAGATTCAACAGATACAAAAAGAAGAGTTATTGAAGATGTATCATTTAATAGAATTCGGTAAATTATCAAGTGGACTGTATCATGATCTAATTACACCAGTACAAACAATGAATCTATATATTGAAAAATTAACAAAAGATAATCTTATAAAAGATTCAGGTTTTTCTAAAATAATTTTGAATATAAAAAACACTCATGACAGATTAACCCTAATGTTACAAAATATCAGAAAACAGATCAGTCTAAAAACAGAAGATGAACAATTCAATCTAATAGATGAAATAAATGATTTAATCAATCTCGTTAAAAACAATTATCTGAAAGACAATGTCAATATAATTTTTTCAAACCATAAAGAGCAGGTTGTTGTATCAAAAAAATCTATTTTAAATCATATAGTTTTAAATATAATATCAAATGCTCATGAAGCCTGCCTACAAGATAAGAATATAAATAATAAAAACATATATGAAATAAAAGTCAGAGTTGGTAAATATAATAATAAAAATTATATATCAATAATAGACAATGGTATGGGTATTAAAAAAGATAATCTAAATAAAATATTTAATGATTTTTATTCAAGTAAGAGTAAACAAAATTGTGGCATAGGATTATCATCCACGAAACATTTTCTGGAAAAATATCTGTGCGGTAAGATTTTTGTAGAAAGTGAGTATGGTATAGGCACAACGATGACAATTATTTTCTAAACTCCATGCTATAATACCACCAACCCCAACCACCATGAAATGCATCAAAGTCTACCCCATCTTAAAACACACCTTCTCAGAATCATTGACCTATTGGATCAATGATGATGTTAACGTTGGCGAAGTCATCGAAGCCCCGCTCCAAAACCGCAAGATCTGGACCGTCATTGACTCAATCATCTCAGTCAACGAAGCCAAAGAATTCATCAAGTCTCAAAACTTCAAGATACGCAAGATCGAACAGATAAAAAAACTTGAACTCTTCTCCCCCGAGTTTGTTTTCTCCGTTCTCATAACCGCCAACTATTTTATACGACCATTCGGTGAAGTCTTTTCCGAATTGATACCAAAAAAGATCTTAGAAAATCTAACAAATGACATAGAGATAAGCAAAGACGAAAACAAAGTCATAAACATATTCCCCATCAAAGAATATCTAGACAATTCTAAAGATGTAGAAAATAAGATACTCCCTATAGATCTCTACAAAATAGATAATGAAAATATAAAAACTATCAACATACATCACAGCGAATCAGAATATTATCGACATCTATTCAAAAAGTTTGACTATAGATTTTTCATAGAAGAATTCTGTCATAGAAAAAAGATAAAATTAAATAAGATAAATACAAAACTAAACCTCAAGAACAAAAACCTATATATCATTGACCAGAGTTCACAAAACAAAGCAACTCTAAAAAAGAAAAACCTCGAGGGAGAAACCTATAAAGATAAACTCAGTATAATCTCCCCCGAACTTTTTTCCGCACTCAAAAAGATAGAGAAAAATAAAGAATCAGTATTCTTATACACTCTCAAAAAAGGCTTTGCCTCAAAGACAATATGCCCTGATTGTAAACATGTTATAAAGTGCCCGGAGTGTGACGAGAACCTAGAGATAGATTTAAAAAAAGATAAATACATATATAGATGTATAAACAATCACAAAGGTTTAGACATAGATACACACTGCCCCATCTGCCAAAATCAAAACCTATTATCACTCGGTGCCAGTATAGAGATAATATATAAAGAAATAGAAAAAGAATTCAAGATACAGATTATAAAGATAGACAATGACAGCCATACAAAACCACAAGTCAAGAAAATCTTAAAAGAAAATAAAGAAAATAAAACCCCAACCATTTTCATCGGTAATGATTTTTTCTTAAATCAAATAATAGGTGAAAATATCAAGTTCGATAACACCGCCATCATATCTTTAGAGAGCTTATTTTCTATACCACTATACGATATGGAAAAAGACGTATATAACAAGATAGCTCTCATCTCAAATCAAACAAATAAAAACCTGATTATACAGACCCGTGATCTTACAAACACTTTCTGGACAAATCTTAAGAATAATAATCTTGAAAAGATAGAAAATCAAGAATCATTAAAAAAACTAAAACTACCTCCCTATTCAACTCATATACAGATATCAATACCAACAGAAAAAAGTAAAAAAACCTTAGAGATAGTTAAAGATTATTTAGACAATAACATCAAATATTATGAGATAGTGGAAAAAACAAAAACCATACTACATATACTCATAGATAAAAAAGAATATTCGAAAAGTTCTATCGTATATTATCTAAAATCTTTACCCGCATATATAAAAATAGAGGTTGATAGTCGAAACTTACTATAGTAATATCATTATATGTCTATATTAACCATAACAGAAAAAGGTAATCCTGTACTTAACAAGACAGCTTTACCTGTTAAGATTGAAGCTATAAACACCCCAAAGATTCAAAAGATCATCAAAGATATGAAAGAGACTTTGGCTTCTATTGATGATGGTGTAGGACTCGCTGCTCCACAAGTTGATATATCTTTACAGATCTTTATAGTTTCCAAAAAAGTTCTAGATAAAAAAAGTAAAGCCAATCTAAACGATATAGTTTGTATAAATCCCAAGATAGTAAAATTCTCCAAAACCAAAAAATGGTTAGCCGGAGAAGGTTGCCTATCCGTACGATGGTATTATGGAAAAGTTTTAAGATCCACAAATGTAACCTTAGAATATTATGACGAATACGGTCAAAAACAAATACGCGGAGCTGGTGGAATACTGGCCCATGTATTCCAACATGAATGTGACCATCTCAAAGGAGAATTATTTATCGATAAAGCTAAAGATGTCGAATACATGGATGCGGATAGTATCAATTCAATATTATAATTATGAACAATAAATCACCATTAAACTTTATATACTTTTCAACCGGTTTTTTCGGTGAAGCTGTACTTAAGAATCTTCTAGAGAAAAATATAAAACCATCATTTATCATCACTTCCCCCGACAAACCCACAGGACGTCATCAGATCATAGAAGCTGGACCAATAAAAAATATAGCTATAGAAAATAATATACCCTATTTTCAACCAGATAAACTAAAAACTGAAGAATCCATAAACAGATTCAAAGAGATAATAAAAGAAGACACACTCTGTGTTGTCGCTGATTATGGCAAGATATTACCCCAGGTTTTACTTGATCTAAAAACTGTTGATTTTATAAATATACACCCTTCACTTCTTCCCCTTTTTCGCGGTCCAGCCCCACTTCAAAATACCATTTTAGAGAATATGAGAGGCACTGGTGTAACAATAATACAAATGGATGATAAGATGGATCATGGTCCAGTTGTAGCACAGAGAGAAGTCAGTGTTGATGAAAACATATGGCCTTGCTCTACTCTTGAGTTAGCGGAGATATTGGCTAAAGAAAGTGCCGATCTTCTTATGGAAACTTTGAGAAAATATGAGGATCAGGAAATAATTTACAAGGAACAA
>CAIZLB010000016.1 GCA_903933735.1 uncultured bacterium
CCCAATAACTCTAAATAAACATGAATACAATCAAAATAATCAAAAACTTTATAATCTTCAATACAAAACCATGGCTTGATTTTTTTATAAGTTCAACCAATTTAATCACAGATATTAAAGATTTACAGAAAATACAACATAAATCATGGGATACTGTGAGAGAAATATTTAGTAAAAAAATAAATGAATTAAATCTAAAAACAGGTGTTGAAATAGGTGTTGCATTTGGAGGTCATTCAGAGTATATGCTTAAAAATACACAGATAACAAAACTCTATGGTATAGATCCTTATAAACATTTTTGGTTTTATTTTGATCCCATGAATTTATCTCAAAGAAAATTTGATTTTTTATACGCCTTTGTTATCGGAAAGTTAAACACATTTGGAGATAGGTTTGAGCTGATAAGGACAACATCCGAAAAGGCTGTACGATATGTAGATAAGATTGATTTTATCTACATAGACGGAAATCACTCGTATGAACAAACAAAAAAAGATATCGAGAATTGGTATGAAAAAATAAATACAGGCGGACTAATAGGTGGAGATGATTACGATCATCCGAGCTTTCCTGGTGTGAAAAAAGCTGTTGATGAATTTTTTAAACAAAAAGATCTACAGATCACTGTAGAACATGGAGGTGTTTGGTATGTAATCAATAATAATTTAAAATAAATATTATGGAAAATAACACAAATCTAGCCTCAAAAGAATACTGGGATGCCGGCTATGAGGATTTTAAATTCTTCTCAATGCCAAAAAATTATCCTATATGTAAAATGATATACAAACATTTTGAACCTACAGATAAAAAAGATATATTTGAAATAGGTTGTTTTCCAGGAAGATTTGTCTATCATTTCGGCAAGTTAGGTTATGAAATAAATGGTATAGACCAAACCCCTTTCTTACAAGAGATGATTAATTGGTTTAAAAAAGAAAATTTTAAAACAGGATATTTTGATGGAGGCGACCTGCTGACCATGAATACAGATAAAAAATATGACGTTGTTTTTTCATCAGGATTTATAGAACATTTTGATAGATTTGAAGACATTATAAAGATACATGCTGATTTGACCAAGACTGGCGGATATGTTTATATAACAGCTCCAAACTTTGCAGGTTCTATACAAAAGTTTTTACATAAACATCTAGATAGAGAGAGTTTTGACAAACACAACCTGTTAGCTATGGATGTAAAAAAATGGGAAAAGGTTTTGAAAGAAGAGAATTTTGAGATTGTAGAATCTGGATATTTTGGAGGTTTTGATTTTTGGATTAGTAGTAAAAATAAAAATGTCTTTAAAAAGATAATCAGCAAGATTTTGACACATATAACCTTACGTTTTTTACCAAATTCCAGAGCTTATTCGCCTGAAATATTATTAATAGCTAAAAAGAAATAAAAAAATGGGAATAGAATACAACGCATTAAAAGCATTATCACTCATAGATTCCAGAGACAAGTCTCTGCAAGATATCGCTACAATAGGTAGACAGAGCATGCAAATAAAACCAAGTAGAATTTCTTTTTTTAACTTATCTAAAAAACATATCGATGAATTAAAAAAAGAAAAATTTGCTGACAAATTACTCAAAATGATTGGTTTCAATACAGTACACTCTTTTGATTTTTCAAACTATGAGGATGCCAATTTTATTCATGACATGAATACCCCCATAGAAGAAACTCATAAGAATAAATATGACATAGTCTTTGATGGCGGTAGTCTGGAGCATATATTCAACTTCCCTGTTGCTATTAAGAACTGTATGGAAATGACAAAAATGAGTGGATATTTTTTATCTGTGACAACGTGTAATAACTTTAGTGGTCATGGTTTTTATCAATTCAGTCCAGAATTATTTTTCAGGGTTTTCACAAAAGAAAATGGATTTGAGATGATTGATGTATTTATAAGTGAAAATAATAAATGGTATAAAGTTCATGATCCTGAAAAAATAAAAAGTAGAGTAACTTTCAAAAATAAACATGAGACCTACACAAGTCACCCCACGACAACCACGCTGAGCACCGAACTGAACAGCATGCCCTTCGCCATCAACGATATCCACAACGGCAACCC
>CAIZLB010000017.1 GCA_903933735.1 uncultured bacterium
AAAAAGAGGTGACACACTTTTCAGGTGTCACCGATATATAGGTTTAAGATTGATTTATCAAAATGTACGACATACGACCTCAAAGGCCGCAGTGAGATCATCTAATTTCATGCGTTTACCCCGTGGTGAACCCGCAATTCCTGCATGTCCACCTGCTTCATCACCGAATAGTTCTCGTACGATATCATTTGCAGCTCCACCTTTTGTTGGTGTATCGGCAAATGAAACCGTGATTGATCCTTGTAGGGTGTTGAATGAAACTACGGCTCGGGCAATTTTTCCATCAGGTGTCGTGTAGAGGTGGTTAGTAAACTTGGTTGCAACACGTAAGATGACACCATCACGTTCGTCAACAAATGTTGCGAGGTTAAGATCTTCCTCGGCTTTTTTGAAAAGGTCACCTTGTTTGAGAAGTTCCACATCATCATCCATGATTCTGGTCAGCACATTGACAGCATCTAACACTTCGTCGGTGATATCGAGTACTGTCCCGTCTCGTGGTGGGTATATCTTGTTCGAATCGTTCCAGGATTTGAAAGCATAGAAGCGTCTGAGATTTTCAGCATTACCGCCACTTTGATTGATTTTGTGTTCGCCATTTAGATCCAAAAATTCGGCAAGTCCCCAGAAACCTTGTAATTCTGGCTTTGCCCCTATAATTGCGGCGCACCCACCCAATGAATCGAGATCGAGATGAGAGAGACCGACCAGGTCAATCTCTCTAGCACAGCCGTTTTTATAGCTGCATGGCGCCGGCTGACCAGAACGTGATCCATGATGGGCCATGGTTATAATATTGCCTTCCACACAAACATCGCCGTATTCGGCTTCCACGGTAGCGGTGCGTTCATCTGGTTGTTGCAATGCTTGGATTAGATTGTGAGGGTTGCTAGAAATAAGGAATCGTGTATTCATGTCAAGTTTGGTTGGTTGTGGTTTCGTGCACTTTAAAACTAAAAAGTGCTACCTGTTTAAAGTAACACTTTGTATTTACTTCGTCAAACTGCTCCGCGGGTGGGCGACTTTATTTTCTTATGAACGAAGTGAATTATAAAATAAGAAGTGCTCCTGTGGTGCGACTTATTTTTGCCTGCAAAAATAGAAGTACCCTTGTGGTGATGATGTTCAAACCTTGTTGATGCAAAAATAAACCGCCGCGCCTTTCGGACGGACGGTTTTTGCTTTGGGGTCGGTTGCCAAAGACTAGTAGGTAACTGGAATTTTTCTCCACGCCTCGTCGATTTTCCCATTCTCAACCTTCAGTGTGGTCGAGTGACCGTTTTTCATCTTGAGGTTAATGTAGAATATATTTCCATATTTTGGCATCGGGTCACCGTTGATTCGATTACTAACGATTACCTCGATGGAGCTTTTGTCAACGTTTGGTATTGCCTTGATGAGGTTGACTGCCTCACTTTTAGCTTTTTCATGCATCATTTCTGTACCCTTTATGACTCCGAAAAGAAGTAAGAATGGTACACTGATCAAACCTAGTGTTTTCATAATGTTGTGTTTGGTTGTATTTTTGTGCTACCTTCAGGTTGTTTTCACATCTCAAAAGGTAATTTAATATTATCATGTTTAATGCTAAAAGTCAAGTATAATATAGGTATAAAAGAAAAATAACCCATATAAATTGGGTTATTTTCACACGCTTCACGCGCGGGAGGGTGTTCGGAAAGATATTATAACAGAAAGCTAGCTTTTAGTGTGTCAATATCTCAATTATAGCCTTACCTTTTAGTGTTGATATTTTTACTTTTCCTCCTATTGGAAATGTAACAAGCGGATTTGAGTGACCAAAATCGACATTAGCAATAATGGGTATAGATTTTAATTCCTTTTTAGTTTGAATTATGAATTTTAATTTATCAATAGTCATTTCTGCTTTCTTTTGAAACCTTCCGATAACTATTCCTTTAACTTTCGCAAAATTAGGCTGATGAATTAATGATTGTAAATTTCTATTAAATTCTACCCCGAAGAAGCTTCCTGCCATATAGTCATCTTCTATGAATAAAATTGAATTTGATATATTTGGCATAAATTCTGTTCCTTGTAGTAAATTTAGAGTACATAAATTACCACCAAATATAGTGCCCTCCGCTTCACCTTTATTTATAATTATATATTCATCATTCTTTTCAAATTTTCTATTTTCTTGATCTTTGTACCAAGTATCATCTGACCATAATTCAGAAGATTTAATCATGTACTTTTTATCTTCAATTAAGCACTTATTAAAATACTCTAAATTATATTCGAAACCCTTTTCCATGGCCCAAGTTGAGAAGTGTAAACCTGAATAAGTAATTAATCCAGTTTTAGCTGTAATAGCATTTCCTAAGGCTGTTATATCAGAATATCCACATAAAATCTTTGGATTATTTTTAATCAATTTATAATCTAAATATGGCAGTAATTCATTTGAATTAAAACCACCAATTGCAGTTAAAATTGCTTTAACTTTTTTATCTTTAAATGCCTGATGAATATCTTCTACTCTAGATTTTATAGAGGAAGACATAAACATGTCACTTTCTCTACAGTTTTTAGAAAAGGTTATTTTATATCCTTGTTTCTCGAGATTTTCTTTAGCTAGTTTTATATTTACTTCTGTTACTAAAGACAAACTTCTTGAGGGGGCAACAACTCTTATTTCATCTCCTTTTTTCAGTTTAAGTGGAATTATATATTTCATAACTCCATTATACATCAAAATAATTTAGGTTCGAACTCATGATAAGGTAACAAAAAATAACCCATATAAATATGGTTATTTTCACACGCTTCACGCGCGGGAGGGTGTTCTGAATTGTTTGAGGTAAAATAAAAACCCTCGGCGTGTGAACGCCTCGGGTATTTGATAATCTCATTTACTTTACACTATTCTTGAGTTTCAAGGTTGTTGCCGAAAATGCAGAAGACTCCCTCTCCATATCATCAATGATTTTGTCTATGAAGCCATCAGCAATAAGTATTGAAAACAAATTCAAATCAGATATGGAATGATGTCCATCTTTTATGAGTTTAAAATCTTCTCGAACAGTTCCTTGACCGCAGACTTGATATACAAATTCTCCACTGGGATACAGTCTGCAGTTAAATGGTAGAATATAATCTGCTGGTAAGTTGACCCTCATCCATTCAAGAAGATTATTAACCGCTTTACGAAGTTTGTCTGTTTGTCGGGAATGTTTTGAACCTGCGCGATGGAGACGTGCTACTTTTTCTGTCAACGTGTCTTTCATTTTATTTTTTTGTGTTTAATGTCCACTTGACCAAATCATATTGTTCAAACACCCAAGTGTCTGTATGATTTAACTTTCTACTTACGGATAATACAATATTTGTAGTATAAAGTAAAATATATAAATAATAAAAAACAAAAACATTCCTACAAAATAAAGGTATTTTTGAATTGCTCCATCTGTTGGATACGTTTAGAACTCTAAACTGGCAAAAAATAGAGATAGAGGTTGAAAAATTTGTTAATATAGATGTATGGAAGAAGAAACAATTACAATTTTAGAACCAACAGAAGAGGTTTTTGCAAAAGCATTTTTTTATTTAAATTTTCTGAAAGAAATTTTACCAAAAGCAAAAATTACTTTGATTGGCTCTCTTGCAATACCAGTATGTATAAAGAATGAAATAGATATTCTTGTTGAAATAGAAGAAGATGAGGATATACTAAAGGTTCAAGAAAAAATTAGAGATGAAAATCAAGATTTGTTTAGGATTGGACCAATTGTTAATGGTGAAGGTTATTCAAGAACTAAAAAGAAACATGGTATTATTTGTGAACTTCATATTCTTCATAGGGGAGATGACAGGATTGAAAAATATATAAGACAAATTGAACAATTTAAATCTAATCCAGAACTAGCTAAAAAATATGGAGACCTAAAGAGGTCTTTGGATGGTTATAAAAGTTCTGAATACAAAAAAGCAAAAAATGAGTTCATGAAGGAAAATGGATTTTAAATCTCACTTTACTTTGCTTTATAATTGCTCCGTGCGTGGGAGGATGTTCGGAATTGTTTGAGGTAAAAATAAGACCCCTGTCTTACAACAAGGGCTCTGTAAGGCTAGGGGTAGATCGATATCTGCACGTTATTTCTTTTGAAAGCTTGCAAAGTATTCATCAAGTACATCGACAATCAATTCACCATTGAGCACTGCTCCGGTGGATGAGATAGATTGTGGATTAAAGCCTATTTCGTACCTGTATTCTTCATGGGTTCGGGATACGGTCAGCTTTAGTCCACGATTATCGGCGTAGTCTGGAAAAGTAAGAATGTATTGATTTGGCATCAATAATTCAAATTTCGGAATGTAAGGATCCTCGGGACACCCTTTTTCTGTGTTGGGTTGATTGTAAATCAATGTGATAACATGATCGCCTTGTTTAGGTCTTTTGTAAATCACAAGAGTTCCTATCAGGATTTGTCGAAAAACGTCACAGGTGAGCCCTGTCAAGACAAGTGATATATGTGGTCTCATATTTTTATTGGCGGGGTTGTGATTGGTTGTAAATAGCAAAAGTGCTACCATTACAATAACACGTTTTATCTACTTCGTCCAAACTGGCTCCGTGCGTGGGAGGATGTTCGAACCTATATTCTTAATCCATAAAAACAGAGAGCCTACTACCGAGGCAGGGGGCTCCTGCGACGATAATGGGTTTGTTAGTTGCCGAGATAGGCGAGGATGGCCTCATGAAAGTCACGACCGTTCGGAAACTCGCACATTGTCCATCCGTTTTCCTTTGTCAGGTAGCGAATAGCTTTGTGAAGCTGTGTTGAACCGAGCGTGACCTGCAATTCGACCTCCTCGTCATAATTGTGGCCTGCCACCATCCAGAAATCGTCACCAACTCGGGCGGTGGTTTTGTGGAGTTGGTGGACAACCCGCTTGTCTTTCGAGAACCATGCAACGATGGGACGTCTTCTGGTCTCATCAAATAGGTCGGAATAGTTGTCCTCCTGAATGGACGTCGTCCACGGAAGTTCAGTTTCGGGAATTATCAATGCTTGTGCTGGGTTGCTCATGTTGAGTGGGGTTGGTAGTTGTTAAATCAAAAAGCGATACCTGTTTAAGATAAAACTTCTTGATAGTTTTGTCAACACATGCTTCGCGCATGGGAGGATGTTCGTAATATATTTTGCAAATGAAAACCACCGGCTCGCATCAGAAGATACTGATATGAGATGGTGGTATAGGTTGAGGTATGTTGTCAATTGTTGTGTTGTTTGACTGTCGGTTTTGGATGTGAAATTGCTCTCTCCTTACATCCGTGTTGAATCAAAATCATTGCAATAATAATCCAAAGCATGTGAAGTATGATAGGTTGATGTATGCCACTATCCAGAATGAGCCAGAGTCCTAGGCAAATAACGACTACTCCGAGGACGATAAAGATCATGGTATTTTCCCTTTCATTTGTTAATTGGTTAAATCTTCTGCTTTCTGCACCTTTAAACATAAAAAGTGCTACTATTACAGTAACACTTTTTAATGACTTCGTCAAAATGCTCCCCGAGTTACCTTTTTACCGAATTATGGGAGTGATGTAGATTGTTGAGGAAAAATAATTTTAAACTAATATAAAAGAAAAACCCGAGACGCGAACGCTCGGGTAGATGATAACTTCATTTTTCGGATATCAAGCCTCTATCATGTCTAGGTGTTAGATCTTCATGGTTTCTAATATTTTAGGGTTGGTTTGTTGTCATTCTTTCGACGGGACAGAGACTCGGGTGAATCTCTGTGTCCCGCGCCTATCAAAGTTATGGCAATATCCGCACTTATTACAGACACGGTATCTTTCAGAAAGTTGATGACGCGTACCTTCATTCCAAACCAGTGTTGAGCGACGATTGTCTCCAATGTCGCCACACTTCGGGCACTGGAGTGCCGTTTTTTCTGTGCTACCCGAATTGAGGTAAGCAAAGAGGAGGATGAGGCCGATAACTACGATAGCTACAATAAATATATCCAGGACTGACATTTTTGTTTTTAATTTCAGATCAGCTACATTACCGATCTATCTCTACATATTACCATATTACTATGATAATGTCAAGTAATATAATAAATTAAATAAAAACACCCATACAAACTAAGGGTATTTTTGAAATGCTTCGCACGTGGGACGATGTTCGGAATTGTTTATAAAAAATAAAAGCCTCGAACCACGGATTGAACATGGTAGGAAGCTTTGCCTTTAAAGGGCTACTGCAGCAGGATGACTGAAGGTTGCGACTTCATCGGAAATAATAGGAGGATTCTTTGAAAGTCTCCATACACCTAATCCGAGGATGAGTAAGCAGGTTATACCTGTGATTTGTGGAATCATAGGTAGGGTAGAAAATACTTTCTTACCAAGCGGAGACTTCTCTACAGGCATGTATCCAGATTTCCACAGAGCCGAACAAATTTCTTCACCTGATCGATTGCTCACCTTTATAGACCAGTGGCAGATATTTTTTCGTCGTTTGACCAACGTGTATATATATTGAAATGGTACACCGATATGAAGAGGTTTTTTGAATTCAATCTGGTCATAACCAAAGGCTATGACTTCAATCTTATCTGATTTAATCATCCTCAATGCTCCATTTTTTGTAATAGAAAGAAGCATGTCTCCTGTGACTGTTTGTCCACCAAGGTTTGATTTGTAGAGAAACCAAGTGAATGGATTGAAGTGGGTTCGATTCCAATCTCCGGTTGCAATTGCAAACCAAAATGCTTGGAGCCGTGTTACTTTTTGCCACTGTGATTTCCAGATAAATCCTTCGGATAAGTTTTGAATGTTCATGGTACGCAATGTTGTTGGGGTTAAAAAGAAAAAGCGTACCATGATATTAGTACACATTTTCATAAAAGTCAAAACGTCTCCAGTGTTTGGACGAGTTCAGAACTCTCAATTGGAAAGTAATTAAGTTAAATTTAACTCAGTTTTCTCTGGTACACCCTCTGAATCTACAAAAGTGAAAAATCCTAAGTAAACCGCAGTAAAGTTCAATACTGCATGTATTACGGATGCCAGTATAAGATTCGGATAAATCACATATAGTGTGGCAAACAATAAGCCTGCAAGTGTACCTAAAATCATACTAAATACAGGCTTTGGATAAATTGTGTGCATATATCCAAAGATTAAAGCGGTAATAATTACAGCGACCAAGTTTTGAAATATTGACTCCAGCTTAAATAGTATAAATCCTTGAAATAAGAACTGTTGCGCGAAGCTGATTGGTATAAAAAGGAAAAGGAAATGCTGGTCTTCGTACCACTTTCCAGCAACTTTATTTTTCATAATTTTTGAAAGGATGACTAATGCAAAAACAGCAATAATTGTTACAGATAGATAAGGGATTATCGCAGAAGAGAAATTATTGGTCTTTATCCCTAACTGAACTGATGATATGTCTTGAAAATATATTAATCCTGCAAGTAAGATAAAAACTCCAGATAATACAACCAAGCGAAACTTTGGAGGAATTATTTTGAACTTGATTAGTGAGATTGGTAAGATTGAGAGCAAAAAAATTTCCAGTAAATTTAAATACATATTAATAAAGTATATCAGAAATTATTAACCCTATCTAGGTTATACAAAAAGATCCTGCAAAACAAGGTCTTTTTATTGGCTCCGCGCTTGGGAGGATGTTCGGAATTTATGCAAACAAAAACCACTCCAACGAGCTGCCTGAAAGGCTTCTCGTGGAGCGGGTGATCAGTCCGTTTGGACTAGTGGGGAAGACTGAAGCCGGTGAGTTTTTCGAGTCCTTCTCTTTCGTTCACTCTGTGGCCAGTCGTTGCCTCTCCTTCTCCTGTTGTCAGGTCGATTGAGCCGACGATCAATTCATCGCTCTCCGTTTCGTCTTCGTTTAAGATGATTCCGACGAATACGAATGTATTCCGAGCAAATTCGCCGTGAGTAACTTTGGTGTAGAAATTTGACTCGAAACAGTAACCAGGGCTGTGAGGGAATGCAAGCTTTCTTGCCTCACTGTCTGGGGATGCGAATATTGCGGCTTGTAGCATTCCTATTGTGGGTTGAATACCTTTTAGGGGACGTGTGTTCATGTTTAATGGTTGGTGCTTGGTTTGGATTCAGCAAATTTTAAACGTAAAAAGTGCTACCATTACAGTAACACTTTTTATTAACTTCGTCAAACTGCTCCGCGCATGGGACGATGTTCGGAATTTATATAAATAAAAAATTCACCGCCCTTCTCGGAAACGGTGAAGTTATTCAAATTGAAAGTATGGGAGATCTGACCTATAATTCCTTGACTCCAAGGAAACCAGTCGTTTTGGCAAATCTGTCACATGTATAGGCTGTGGCGAGTAATCTACCTGTAATATCACTTCCGACGGAAGGTACCTCAGCCCGCTGTTTTTCGATCTGAATAATACTACCTAAAGCAACTATGTCAGGAAGTCTGCCTTCGATATTTGCTGTATAGGTTAGAATTTCGCGGATATTTGCAGGTCTCATGCCACTACGATTTATGATGGTAAGTGCCTGAATAGTACTAGTGTGTTCATGCGGCGACGGGAAGACTTCAAATTCTGCCTTAACGATATCCTGCCTTTCGATAGGGAATAGTATGTTGCCATATTTGACATAGACTTCTTCCAGCATGCGTGCAAAATTGCATGCAGCAATTAGATCAGCTAAAGTTGCACCGTGATTTATTGTTAATTTCATTTGGTTTCGGTTGAATGTTGTGATGGTTCTGCGCCTATTTGTTCTATGGAAAAAGCGCTAAATATTAAAATAACATTTTTTATCTATTTCGTCAAACTGCTCCCCGAGTTACCTTTTTACCGAACTTTTGGGGTTGGGGAGGATAATGAAGAGTATTAATTTTAGATTTGTATAATACTATATTAGTATATTTGGAACGTATCTAGTTAGTTTAACATTACCTTCTGTCTTAACTTTATCTGTATCATCATTTTTTCGTAAATTGTTGCATATGATTCACCCTCTTTCTTGTCTTTCATGTAAACTTCTGTAATTACTGCATCATGTTTTATACCTTCTGTTTCAAAGAAGCCATCACTGCATAATATTGCAAAATCAGCTTTATTTTTTAGTGACTTAATAAAATCTTTAGCTCTTTCGATTGATCTACCATTATTATCACCTGGTAGGGAATCAGCAAACATTTTTATATCATCATTGTAAATAACAAAAGGGTTAAAGATTTCACCAGATTCACCTCCATTAATTAAGTATATTGCATAGTCTACAGATTTTAAAATTAAATCATTCTCGTTCATGGATAAAATTATATCATAGTTTCGGACTCGCTATAAGGTAACGAAAAATAACCCAGATAATTAGGGTTATTTTCACATGCTCCTCCGGTAGGGATCGAACCTACGACCAATTGCTTAACAGGCAACTGCTCTACCGCTGAGCTACAGAGGAATAAGTCGAGTCGGATGTTCAGCGTTGTTATGGTACACAAACAGACAATGCCGCCTCGACGATGCCTGACTGAACACCCGACTCATCTAGAATATTATCAAAGAAAGGGGATTAATGCAATATAGTAAAATCAAATGTATAATGTATTTTATAAATTATGAAAGAGACAAAACCTTTTCCAAAACCTATATCCTTTAAAAAACTAATAGGACCGAGTTTTATTATATTGGCTTTAGGTTTAGGCTCTGGAGAGATTATATTGTGGCCTTATCTTGCTTCAAACTATGGTTTGGGTATAGTCTGGGGCGCCATACTTGGTATCACTTTTCAATATTTTATCAATATGGAAATAGAGCGTTATGCCCTAGTTAAAGGAGAAAGTGTTTTTGTTGGTATACATAAAGTGTTCAAACTTTCAGTCTATTGGTTTATCGTCTCAACTTTTATTGGTTTTGGTTTACCTGGTATTATAGCTGCTTCAGCTAGTATATTATCGGTAGTCTTGGGAATAGAAAATATAAAATGGATAGCGATAGTATTATTATTGATAATAGGTTTTATCTTGAGTATCGGAAAAACAGTTTATAGTATGATGGAACATCTAACCAAATTTATTATTTTATTAGGTATACCTTTTATATTCCTATTGGCTCTTTATCTAAGTACATCTACTGACTGGTCTGTACTATTAAGTGGTATAATAGGTAAAGGTGACGGTTTTTGGTTCTTACCAACAGGTGTCAGTATAGCCACTTTCTTAGCAGCTTTTGCTTACTCTGGTGCCGGTGGTAATCTCAATCTAACTCAATCCATATACATAAAAGAGAAAGGTTATGGTATGGGTATCTATGCTCAAAAGATTTCAGGATTATTTTCAAAAAAAATAGATCAAGAAATAGTACTCGATGGTACAGATTGTAGTGTTACAGAAGAAGATGTGTTTCGTTTTAAAAAATGGTGGAAACTTATAAATATAGAGCATATATTAATATTCTGGTTTTTGGGTATTATATCCATGATTTTATTGATGCTATTATCTTATGTTACGACTTATGGATTACCAGGAAATATGGAAGGTATTAATTTTGTTATAAATGAAGGTATGGTTATTGGTAGTATCATAACACCATTTTTTGGAACTTTGTTTTTAATAATTCTTTCTATAATGTTATTTCAAACTCAACTTGGTGTTATGGATTCTACTTCTCGAATCATGGCTGAAAATTTTGCCATTAAAAAATTACATGGTAAAAAAGATGGAAAGATAAATTTATCTAAAATATATTATTCATTTGTTTGGGTTCAGATATTATTTGGTATAATATTATTTTTATTTAATATTTATGAACCAAAAACCTTGATCATATTAGGCGCAGTGATAAATGCTTTTGCTATGTTTGTTCACCTAGCCTTGGTCTTTTGGATTAATCATAAATTATTACCTAAAGTCTTTAGACCATCGGTTTGGAGAAAGATTATTATTGGAATTATATTTATTTTCTTTGCCGTATTTTCTTGTTTTGTATTATGGAGCTATTTGAATTAAAAATGACAAAATCAAAAAAATAGTGTATACTATCTAAATATGTCAACAAATTGGGGGGAGTCAATAGTAAGTTTCGATGAGGTATCGTATTCTCATGTAAAAAATAAACCTATATTAAAAGAGGTTAATTTCAATATACGTAAAAACGCTAAGATCACACTGATGGGTCAAAATGGTGCTGGTAAATCAACTATTTTCAAAATAATAACAGGAGAACTTGAGATTGATGAAGGTGATATCAATCTTAAAAAGGATTTATCAATAGCTGTGTCTCGTCAGGTTATTCCAAGAAGTGAGCTTGAATTAACTGTACGTGAATTTTTTCAAAGTATTTTTAAAGAAAAAATATATGATATAGATCCTCGTATAGATGAAGTTTTGGGTATAGTGCATCTTAAGGCTGATAAAGATAAACAGATTAAAGAATTTTCAGGAGGACAACAAGCTCGTTTACTATTAGCGCAAGCCTTGATACAAAAAGCCGATCTTATATTGCTCGATGAACCAACAAACAATCTAGATAAAGCTGGTATTGATCATTTAACAAAATTCTTAAAAGAATATGATAAAACAGTTATAGTTATTTCTCATGATGCTGATTTCTTAAACAGTTTTACTGAAGGAGTTATTTATCTTGATATACAC
Organism: uncultured bacterium; assembly: GCA_903933735.1. Classification (GTDB taxonomy): domain Bacteria; phylum Patescibacteriota; class Minisyncoccia; order Phycocordibacterales; family CAIZLB01; genus CAIZLB01. The sequence goes on from CAIZLB010000017.1 coordinate 11,646, forward strand.
ACCTATAAAGTAGAACAATATGTTGGTACATATCACAATGTGGTTCGTGATATATCAGCCCGTGTTGAAAAAGAAAAAAGAGCCAATGCTCAAGCGGAAAAGAAAATACAAGAGAATAAGGATAAAGCTAACTTTTTTGCTAACAAAGGAGGTGGTATGAGACTTGTGGCTAAGCGTATGCGCGAAGATGCAGAAGAGGCTGAAGAAAACATGGTTGATGTTCGCCGAGAAGATAAAACTATAAAACCTTTCACCATAGAAGTACAAGATGATTTATCAGGTATACTTATAACCCTTTCATCTGTAGATATTATTGATTTACACAAAGATGATGGATCTTTAAAAACTAAAAAAGTTCATGTAGAGCTTAGAAAAGGTGAACACTTATTACTTCGTGGTCCTAACGGTATAGGTAAGACAACTTTACTTGAAACTTTAGCTTCAGGTCATGCCAAAGGTGAACATGTTAAAGAAGGTGTTGTTATAGGTTATTATAGACAAGATTTTTCTAACTTAGATTTTGAAAAAACTCCATATCAAGTTATAGAAGAATGTACAAAAGACAATAGTGAACATTTTATAAGGAAAACTTTAGCTCAGTTTTTAATAACAGGTGATGCGGCTTACACCCAGATAGGAAAGTTGTCAGAGGGACAAAAAGGACTTGTAGCTTTTGCAAGATTAGCTGCTCTTAAGCCGGGACTTCTTATACTTGATGAGCCAACAAACCATATAAACTTTCGTCATCTTCCAATCATTGCAGAATCTTTAAGAAAGTTTCAAGGCGCAATGATAGTAGTATCTCACATGCCGGAGTTTGTACATAATATAGGTATTGACAATATACTTGACTTGGGGAAGTAAAAATACAATTTATTTATTCCGTTCGTTTCAGTTTTGTTTATAAAAACTTCGGGAGAACTTTAGATTTTCTTTATGAAAAGTTTAGGGGTGTTTTGTTAGTATATTTAGATGTCAAAAAGATTTATATCATGGATACTAGAAAAAATAATAATAGATAAAATAAATAAAGAGACTCTTATTAATGAACATGAGGTTTATTGGTGTTCATTAGGCGAAAATATTGGTTTTGAACAAAACGGTAAAGGAGAATATTTTTTAAGACCTGTATTGATACTTAAAAAATTTAATAATAATATATTTTGGGGCGTACCTTTGAGTACTAAAAATAAAGATAATAAATACTATGTAAAAGTATTACTTAAGGATATAGAACAGTCGGTCATGGTATCACAATTAAGACTCTTAGATACTAAAAGGTTATATCAGTTTATTGGACATGTCTCAAAGGAAGATTTCATAAAGGTTAAGGAGTATATAAAAAATATTTTACAAAATTGAAATCCGAGCATATAGCTCGGATGTCCGGGATAACCCATTTATATCTATAGAAGATATTGTATGTATAATATCAAACCCAAATATTTTGTCAAATTGTCACAACAATCACCTTTATTCGTTATATAATGTATATATGTTTAAACTATACCGATTTATAAAAAGATTATTCGAACCAGCTTTGGGGAATAAGACAGCAACATTTAAATCCATGTTTGAGGGAACATGGGGTTATTTGTGGTGGAATCTTATACCTATAGTTTCTATACCTATACTTATAAATTACATAAATACTGCTGATTACATAAGGATTAAATCTTTCGTCATATTGATAACCATTGTATATATATGTATGTGGGCTATACATTTTATGATTATGAAATGGGAAATAAATGGTAAATACGCCTATACTTTTTATGTAACCAATAAATATTTGAAACAGACTATATTGAAGGACGGAACAGCTATGGAAAAAGTCGGTACAGGTAAGGTACAGTCTATAGTCAAATCAGGTATAGATTCATGGGTGTATCTAAACAGTAATATAGTTTTCTGGATGACTAGGGTTATTCTTGGAATAATAACCGGTGTCTATATAATTATAAATTTTGATATAAAATATGTTCCGTATTTTGTTATTATATTGGTTCTATCCTTTATCTCTTATTATGTATTTAAAAAGTTTGAAATGAAATACAACAATAAAGTTAATGACATCAATAATGATATTAACAAAGATTATGTTCGTATAATAATGTCCAGACATGAGATAATCCTAAACGTAAGTGAAAATAAAGAAGTGAACAATGTATCAGGTCTAGTGCAAAAACAATTACATGAAGAAAGACTGGGTGCAAAATTTATGTTATTGAATGATCTGTCTGTATCCGGTGTTTGCGCTCTTTTACCATTTCTAGGTGTTTTGCTGTTTACTAGATCTATAGAATTAAATGCAATTAATATTGCCTTCTTGATCTCATTTATATATTTCTCTACTCGCTTTATGGAAACCATGTTCAATCTTACATGGGTTGTCGGTCAGATATTTGATGCCTATCCTAAAATAAAAACCTTTTGGGATTTTCTCGATAATACACCAGAGATTCAGGGGTATAAAGATGGTGCAAAGTTTATTCATAAAGACGGAACTGTTGAATTGAAAAATGTTGATCTGTCTTATGATGATAAAAAGATATTAGAAAATTTTAATATCCAAATCAAAGGTAAACAAAAGATCGCCCTTATAGGTAGATCAGGTTCAGGTAAGACAACTGTTGCAAAACTTGTCAGTGGATTCATGAGACCCAACAGCGGTGAAGTCTTTGTTGATGGTCAAGATCTTAAGAGTGTTGCCTTGAATACATATTATAATTATATTGGATATTTGACTCAAGAACCTATGGTTTTTGACGGAAGTATAAGAGATAATCTTTTATATGCTATACCTGAAAAACATATTAAAAAGTTTACAGATGCTAAACTTTTTGAGATTTTGAATCAGGCTGAATGTGATTTTATAACTGACCTCAATGTTCATATAGGTGAAAAGGGTATAAGATTGTCCGGTGGTGAAAGACAAAGACTGGCTATAGCGAAACTTATGCTTAAAAACCCTGAGATTGTCATCTTGGATGAGCCTACATCGGCGCTAGATTCATTTTCTGAGGATGCTATAACTCGAGCTCTCGATAAACTCTTTGAAAATAAAACAGTTATCATCATCGCGCATAGATTACAGACTGTAAAAAAAGCAGATGTAATATATGTTATGGAAAAAGGAAAGATTATAGAGCAGGGTAATAGTGATGAACTTATTGCAAAGGACGGTGAGTATAAGAAGATGGTTGATTTGCAGAGTTTTTAAGGATGAGTTTGTTTATAAAAAATTCGGCGAAAATCTAGATTTTCTTTATGAAAAGTTTATGGGTGATTTGATAATATGTTTAGATGAATAAAAATATAATAATATATATTGATGCTGCTAATATAATTTTGAGTGCACGTGATGCTAATTTTGACTTAGATCCTGATTTACTTTTTCAACATCTGTATGATAAGTACAGAGATTGTAAAATAATATTTTTTATTGGGGATGTTAAATATTTGGATACGATTAGAGATATTATTTTGAAACATAAAATAGAATTAATAATCAAACAGACTGTTAAAGAAGGTGGTAAAATTAAAGCAAATTGTGATGTTGAACTGGCAAATAGGCTGACTGTTGATGTCGAAAGAAATAGTGTTGAAAGTATTATACTTTTATCAGGTGATGGGGATTTTGTGGCTTTAACTGATTATGCTAGAAAAATGAAAAAAGAGGTTAGGTGTATATCTTTTGCTCCGGAAAATACTTCCATATTTATAAAACAAAGAGAGTATTTAAAAGTTATGTATTTAATACAAATCAGAGATCTGGTGGAAAATAAAAAAGCCCTCATTAAGCACGCGACTTAACAAGATCTTTTTCGTCATATATCTATAATATCAAACCTAAACATTTTGTCAAATAAAAATACCCAATTAAGGATATATTTATTCCATGCGACAGGGCGCCAGCTCAGAAGATAAGAGTTTTTTGTAAAAACTCGGGTGATCACACGGATCTTTGTTTCCTCCTGCTTGTTACATTTTGTATAATATCAAATATTAACCTCATGTCAAATTGTAATAATAATCATTTTCATTCGTTATAAATTATATAAAACAAAGGCTCATCTCAGTACTATACACTGGGTAAGGCTAGGATAATTGTATGGGGTGATATGCATATTATTATCGACCTATATCTGAAATGGTATAATTACCCATGTATCAAGGTGTTACATTGGATGTATAGAAGTAAATATAATACTGGGTCAAAAATATAAAGACAGTGGGTGTAACAGCTCTCTGTTTTTATCTTTATTTCTTGATAAAAACTTCGGTAAGTATTTATAAATTCTTAATCAAAACTTTAAGATAGTTTTTGTATTATTTATAGATGGAAAATGAAAATCAAAAACCCAAAAAAACACCATTTATATCAAAACAAATTAGACCATTAAATAAAATGGAAATGATATATCTTTATAGATTAAATCAAGTAATAAATCATAAGAGTAATAAAGAGTCTATTGCATATTTACGTTGTGATGTATCTATTGATAATAAAATAAGATCATTAATAATATCTCGTGACATTATAGATAAAATAGAATCTGATCATGGCCCGATATGTGCTGAAAATATGATTATAAATGCACATGAATGGGATTATTGTATTTTAAATGTAGATGATAAACCTGATAGGATTAATTTAATCAAGATTATACCTAATTCAGATAATTATTTGGTTATAGCTGCTCATAGAGATAATGGATTTTTTATTGTCACTCATTTTGAAACAGAGTCAAAAAACGGAAACAATTTAAAACGCCTCCTCAAAAGAGGAAACGTTTTAAATAGGGTCTCTTCCGTAGCCTAGTATCATCAATCAAGATCTGTTGAGATCAATCCAGAGAAGGTATCTGGCGTCATTGATAATAATTGTATTTTATATTTTATAAAATAAAAGTCAAGATGTGTGAACGAAACAATTGGAGTAAATAGATTTTAAATTAATTCTAAGGATATGTTACAATACATCTATCATGGAAAAAACAAATGATTGGCGCCCTCCAAAATATTGGAGTTTATCTGAAGATGATAGAAAAAAATGGGACGAAGAAGCTCATAGGGCAGGACCTAGAAAAGACTTTGAAAATATCGAAAATGTATCCAGAATATCATCTAAAAATGCAGATTATAAAATAGTGTATTCTTCTCATTTGAGAAAAAATAACCCTGAAGATGTAAAAGGCAGCGATGCTATATTTTTAGAATTCATGTTTGATTATTCTAAAGAAGGAGAGGTTGAGGATATTATAGATAAGCAACTAAATCAAGATGGTCAATATTCTGAAATAATAAAATATGCAGCTGAAAACAATATACCTGTATATTTTGTTGATTTGTCACTAAAAACTTTAGAAGGAAAGGATTTTCATGGTATTGAAAATGCTATTAAAAAAAAATCTTATACCAGTACTTGGCTTAACTGCTGGATATAAGCTGATTAAAAGTTCTGTTAAGGATATGAAAACAAACGGTGTAACTAGAAGATCATTTTTAAAAACATTGGGAAAAACAATGATAGGAGCGTATGCTTCAACCCCGGGACTTGAACCAGTATCAGCATTAGCTTCTACAAAATTATCACAGCATGAACCTGATGAAAATAGCTCAATGCGACATGCTCAACGTGATTTGTCCAAATTAAATGATTCAATACACCCTTATCTTAAAAGTTATAGGATGGAGGGTAGAAATTGTTTAATTGCACATAAGGCAGAAATTATTGCTGAGGATTTAAGTGATAAATTAGGTCACAAACCTAGATTGTCTATAGTCATAGGAGCTATGCATGTTGATATAGAAGATGATTTAAAGATGGATGATATTGACCGTGTAAGACAGTTGAGTAAATATTTTAATAATACAGAAATAGAAAATGAGAAAACCATTGTACGTATTGATTTTGATAATTCTGAGGGTGAGATAAAACCAGAGGTTAAAATAAGTAATTTAGATTTTTAGATTATCCATTTTTTAAATAAAAAATGCTATAATATTCCCATATGCGTTTAAAATCATTACACATTATAGGCTATAAATCATTTGCAAAAAAGACTGATTTAACTTTCAACACTCCTATAACTGCCATCGTCGGACCAAACGGTTCGGGTAAATCAAACGTCGTTGAAGCCTTTCGTTTTGTTTTAGGTGAACAGTCACTTCGTTCTATGCGTGGTAAAAAAGGTGAGGATATGATTTTCAATGGCGGTCGTGATCTTTCAAAATCAAATCGTGCTTCAGTAAAGATAGTTTTTGATAATAGACTTTTAGAGGTTAATGGTGAATTCAATAGACTTTTTAATAATCATACTTTTGATGAGGTTATTATAGAAAGAGCTGTAAATCGTGATGGGTCCAATGAATACAGTATAAACAACAACAGTGTTCGTCTTCGTGACATCATAGAGCTTTTAGCTGAAGCTAATATAGGCTCTTCAGGACATCATATCATTTCTCAAGGTGAGGCAGATAGATTATTATCATCTTCCAATAAAGACAGAAAAGAGATGATAGAAGATGCTTTAGGTTTAAAGTTATATCAATATAGAAAAGAAGAATCAGAAAAAAGACTTGTGAAAACTAGAGATCACATGAAAGAAGTAGAATCCCTACGACGTGAACTTGCTCCACACATAAGATTCTTAAAAAAACAGATTGAGAAAATAGAAAAAGCTAAAGAGATAAGGAGTGAATTAAAATCTTTATATAAAGAATATTTTGCCTATGAAAAAGTTTTTCTAGATTCTGAGATCAATGATATAAAAGAATCACGTTTGGATCCAGAAAGAGAACTGTTTACTCTTGATGCAAAGCTTACAGAAGTTAAAAAGATCCTGGCTCAAAATCAAACATCAACAGAGTTTACTAATGAACTTTTTGATTTAGAGAATCAGTTGAAAAATATCAGAAATGAGAAAGAAAATACTTCAAGATTACAAGGTCGTTTTGAAGGTGAGATAGATTATATTAATAGAAATATAGAGAAACGTAAAAAAGAGTTAGAAAATAAGGATAAAACTGATATAAAAGTTTCATTTTTTGAGATCAAGAATCTTATTAATAAGATAAAAACAGTACTAGGTGATATAAAGTCAGGTGTATACAAAGAAGAATCAGAGATTAAACAAGTATCACATGATCTTATAAGTGAATGTGATGTATATGTATCTCGTCAAAAAACAGAAGATGAGGGTTATGATTTTACAAATGATTATCAAGATATAGAGAGAATAAAGGTTCAAATACTTGATATTGAAGAGAAAATAAAAGATTTGAATTATAAAGAAGTTATAGTTTTAGAAAAATATACAGAGACAAAAGAGAAAATAGAATCATATAAGAATGAAAACGTAGAAGCTGAAAAAGATCTGTTGAAGATCATGTCAAGACAGCATGAATTGCAGTCAAGTCTTGACATCTTAAAACAAAAAGAGAGTCTATATATAGAAAGAAATCAAGAGTATGAAAGAGATATGATGGAGGCTACAGCGCTTATAGGTGTTGAGGCTATAAGATATGATGATATAGAAGTTCATGAATTTGATAAACAAAAACAACATGAGAGAAAATATCAAGTAGAAAAATATAAGATACGACTCGAAGAGTTAGGTGGAGCAGGGGATGAATCAATACTTAGAGAATACAATGATGTTAATGAAAGAGATGAATTTTTATTTAAAGAGATGGAGGATTTGACTAAGTCTATGAATGATTTGGAGCAGATAATTGCTGAGATAATAGTACAGATTGATACACTTTTCAATGATGGTCTTAAGAAGATAAATACACAATTTTCTACATTTTTTAAACAGATGTTTGGTGGTGGTGAAGCTAAACTTATAGTTACAGAAGAGAAAAAAAGAAAGAGAAAGATGTTGGAAGATGATGAGGATATGTTGGATGATGGTGAAGAAGATGACGGGGTAAAAGAGATAGGGATAGACGTCTTTGTATCATTACCACATAAAAAACTTAAGGGACTATCCATGTTGTCTGGTGGAGAAAGAGCTTTGACCTCTATAGCCTTACTCTTTGCTATGAGTCAGGTTAATCCACCACCTTTTATCATCCTTGATGAGACAGATGCGGCGCTTGATGAGGCAAATAGCCGCCGTTATGGGGATATGATAGAGATGTTGTCTAAGCACTCAGAATTGATCTTGGTAACACACAATAGAGAAACTATGAGTCGTGCAGGGGTATTGTATGGAGTAACTATGGGTGGAGTTGGTTATTCACAACTATTGTCTATTGGTTTTGAAGAGGCAAGTGTGAATGCGAAATAAATGAAGCCTCAATAAAAATCATTCATTCAAGGAAAGAATGAATGATTTTGTATTTCAGCCTCAGGAACAGTCCTCGATTTCATTGTGAAAATAAATTTTATAAAAAAACAGCCCCTCGCGCACGCATGTGCACGAGGGTTTTGAACTGAATCACTGAAGCTCACAGCCTTTCGACAGAGTCGATGGTGACGCCGTAAGGTGCGTAGAAATCTTGGAAAATTTTCAATCGAATTTCAGGGCTGATAAGATCCTTGTAATCAGTATAGAATATTAGTCCTTTATACCTATTTCTTATGAGCCTTTCGATGTCTTGGAAAATCATAGATGTTGTAATTGAGTCGAGATTTTTCAATACTGTCCGCATCGAGCCATCAGACTCGTTGATATGATATTGAATCTTGAATACATCCCCTAGGCTGATTGTACCTGAATGATCCCTTTTTGAGACGGTACAACCATCAAATCCAAACGGGAAATGATGCACTCTTCCTTCGTGTTTATTCCATTGACCACCATCTTTGGTGTATACAACACCATAATAGCCAGGATACTCAACCCAAATGGTTGAGATAATGAATAGAGCCAATGAGATACCGAATAATACCACATAGACACATATGCTGTAGAGTATTTGTTCTCCCAGATATTTTAAGATATCGACGGTATTGTGATAAGCACCTTTTACGGATTTAAAACATCTTACATATTGTGTTATTTTATCTAGATAATCTCTGTTTAAAACGAAAAATTCGCCAACAATAAATATAAATGTGAATATTATGGCTATTGTTATAAACGATGCATTCGCCATCGCTAAAGGGTTGTCAAAAGTATGACTATAGATAGACTTGATAAGGTTCATGTGGTAATTGGGGTAGTTGTTGTAGTTTCGGTTTCGTCCGCCTGGACCACCAAATAATACTACTCCAAAACCATGAAGTCAATAGTCTTCAAATCCATATCTATACCACGCAGTTTCACTTTTATCTTATCTCCAAGTGTTATAACTTTGTTTCCATTTTGAGATTTAACCACATAACTCTTTTTATCAACCTCATAAAAATCATTTCCAAGATCTTTCAATCTGATCAAACCTTCAGCTAGAGATTCTGGCTCTTGTATGAAAACTCCAAAGTCAGATATGCCAGAAACTGTACAGATAAATTCTTGGCCGATCTTATTTGATAAATATTCAACTTGTTTATATTTTATACTTGCTCTCTCTGCCTCAGCTGCTTTAACTTCTTGACTTGAAGCATGTTCACATATCTTATCAAGTGAACCTAAAAATACAGGAGATAATTTTCCACCTTGTAACAATTTGTCCAATATACGATGAACACAAAGATCTGGATAACGACGTATTGGGGAAGTGAAATGTGTATAAAATTCAAAACCAAGACCAAAGTGACCTATGTTGTTTGTCTGATACACAGCTTTAGCCATCGATCTCAAAGTTGCAGTTTTGATGATGGTCTCAGAAGGTAAGCCTATACATTGCTGTAATAGTTTTTGTATATCACGGGAATGTATCTTTTTATGAGGATGAAAATCAAGTCCAAGAGCGTTTACAAATATCTGCAAATCAAGTATTCTCTCAGCATCGGGTAAATCATGAACTCTATATACTCCAGGTAGTTTCTTATTTCCCTCAACATTGTGGGTGAATATATATAAAGCCGTCTCTTTATTGGCCAAAAGCATAAACTCTTCAACAAGATGATTAGTCCATATTCTATCTTTTTTATAAACTTGAACAGGAAAACCTTTATCATCTAAAACAAATTTTATCTCATCTGTTTCAAAATCAATAGCCCCAGCATTTTTCCTTTCAGTATTTAAAAGTTTTGCATAATGTGACAATTCAAATAATTCAGGGAATATGTTTTTGTCACCAGCATCCAATACTTTCTGTGCTTCTTCATAAGAAAGTCTCTTATCTGAATGTATAATACTTTTAGATATTTTCCTATTTACAATATGCCCCTCGGGATTCATTTCAAAAACAGTAGAGAAGGCATATCTATCTTCATTTGGATTCAAACTACAAAAACCATTTGATAAAACTTCTGGTAACATGGGTATGGTTCTATCAACTAGATAAACTGAAAAAGATCTGTCTTTTGCTTCATCATCTAAAGTGTTACCTATACGAACAAAATGAGAAACGTCAGCTATGTGTATACCTATCTCTACATTTCCATTATCAAGTTTACGAAACGATAGGGCATCATCGAAATCCTTAGCGTCCACTGGGTCAATAGTACATGTCCAAATACCTCTCATATCAAGTCTTTTAGCAACTTCTTCAGGTGTAATCGTTCCATATTCTTCAACTGCTTTTTTTGCATCTGTCTCGGTTTCCGGCTTATGTTCTATGTCAAAACCAAAATCAGCCACTATAGAATGCATCTCAGCATTATTTTCACCTTTATCACCAAAGATCTTTGCAATATCTCCATAGAATGTTCTTTGAATATCTATATCTGTATAACCTCTATCGTTTATTGTTTTGTTTACTATAACTTTAGGATTTTTATTGTAATCTATCCTAATTAATACTTTTTTATTAATATCTATATCTATTTTGTCAGTCTTTTTTATTTCAAAAATACAGTGTAATTTACTGTTGTCAGGTATTGCTATGATAATATCACCCTTTATTTCCTTTATAGTAGCAGAAAAATCTTTTTTATATCTTTCTATGACTTTTATTACCTTACCTTCAATCTCACCCCATTTGTTTGGATGAGGAAAAGTTTGTATCTCAACTTTATCCTGTGGTAGGGATGAGTCGATAAAATTATAAGGAATGGCAATATCCTTTTCGTCTTTATTTTCTTTCTCTTTTCTTAAAAATCCCTTACCTTTGTTATTTAAGATTAATGTACCTATGAAATTATGCATTTATTTTTTTAAAGTAGTTTTTTTATATATTCTATTAGATTGTGTAATTCTATACTTTCCTGAGAAAGATTTTTCATATTGCGGACCATCACAGAATTTTGTAAAGCCTCTCTATGTCCTACGAGTAATAAGTAAGGAACTTGTAATCTTTCTGCATGTTGCAATTGGGCTGATATCTTATCTTTTGATAAATCATGATGTATTAAGATGTTCGCATTACGCATCATATCAAGTATTTTCAATGTCTTGAATCTAGCTTCATTACCAAATTGAGCATAGAAAAACTTAATATCGGCTTCATCTATAGTTTTAAGACTAATCAAAGGCTTCATAAGTTTATCTATATTTTTCAAACCCTCAATACTTACACTTATTATAGGTATTTCTTTTTTACCCAATATTTTTTTACTTATGATATCGTGACGGCCACCTCTGATTATTATGTTGTTTTTACCTTCCTGCATGTTTTGAACTTGGAAAATGATACCACTATATAGATCTGAATTATTAAATAAGAATGGATTAATTCTGAAATTTAGATCTAGATTTTCTATATATTCTAATATATCTTTAAACTCTAAACGAGAAATTTCACTTAGATAATCAATAGGGTTGGGTATGGTTATATTTTCTATGTCACCTTTTTTATTTTGAGATGTTATTTCAACAAATTCCAATTCCCGAAATGCTGAGTAGATATTTTTCTTAGATAAAGTTAATATGTTTTTAGGAATATTTTTTTGATTCTTTTTGAAAAAATGATTCAATTCTTTTGTAAACTTCTGTACTGATTCTTTATCGCCAACAAAGTTTATGTCAACAACAGTGTTAGATTTTCTACCATATATTTCTTCAAGTATGGAGTAAGCGGTCTCTATAGCTATAGCATCATATATATTTTTCTTTGTTCCTATTATATGATATGAAAAATTATTCTCATCTTGTGTATAAGCCACGTTGGCAGGGAAGGTGAATCCGTCAAATTTTTTATCCAATATTTTTTTTTGAAATGCTAAGGTGTCTATTAGGTTTTCGCTATCATATTTTGACAACAGCTTTTTTTCAAGATTTGTATGTTCAGGTCTATCTGTGTGTCTGAATCCAAAATGTTGCAATATTTTAAAAATCTTAAGATGATTTGATACAACACTATCGATACTTGGTTTTTTTGAAATGATTATTACTTTTTTCATATGTTTATTTATTATCTTTATATTCTTTTTCCCCAGGGAAAAATTCTATTTTGTTAAATGGATAAAGACGTAACAATACCCTGCCTTGTATCTCATCTTTCAATATAGGTCCCCAATATCTTGAATCGTAACTAACGTATCTATTGTCACCCATGACAAAGTATTGATTATCTTCAAGTGATGTTGAAGCAAATGTCTTATTACTTTTGTACATCACAAAATCTTCAGACATAGGTTTTTGATCTACATATGTACCAGTCTCTTTAACTTCTATAGTCTGACCAGGTACAGCTATAATTCTCTTGATGAATCTGCTTTTATTTTCTATAGACGCCGGTGGGTTAAAAACCACAACATCACCTGCTTCAGGCGCCTTAAATCTATAGGTTAGCTTATCTACTAAAACATAATCGCCGTCTTTAAAGGTGTTATCCATAGATGAACCTGAGACATTGTGAGGTTCTAGGACAAATATTCGAAAGAGCACGATCAAAAATAACAACAAGAAGAAGTGTGCCCAAGACATGTCTTTCTTTTGAATAGTTTCTGTTTTGTTCATATATTTGCTATATTATAACATATACATGAAATATATAATAGGATTGGGAAATCCAAGTAAAAAATACAAAAATACAAGGCATAATATAGGTCAAGATACTGTATTTAAGCTTATCAATAGTTTAGATGGTGATTTTTTGACTTTGAATAAAACCCAGCTAATAAACCCTGAATGTTATATGAATGGTTCAGGTTTAGCCCTAAAAAAGTTGTTTAAAAATGTAAAACCTGATAGTGATAATGAAAATATTCTAATAATACATGATGATTTGGATCAACCTATAGGTAAGATGAAGATGATCTATGGGGGTAATTCAGGGGGGCATAATGGTATTAAGTCTGTTCACTCCAATATGAAGATAAAAAATTTTTATAGATTGAAAGTGGGAATATCACCGCAGATTAAGGTTGATAAAGATAAGGCCCCTGATTTTGTGTTGGGTAAATTTACACCTGATGAGAAAGAGATAATGAAGAAGCTTTATCCTAAGATACTGGAGGGGATCAAGTTATTTATGGAAGGAGAGGTTGATAGGGCGGTTGAGGTGGTGAATAGGAAATAAAAAAGACCCTCTATCACTTTTGATGATTTTGGGTCGATTAGACTATATTGATTGTTGAAATTACGTTGTGCCCCGAATCTCAACCGGCCACTCTATTGTATGTTTCTCAACAAATTCCATCAGTGTTAATGTCATCTTGTCTCCTACGAACTTGATAGTACCTAGGAGTTTGATGGGAACATGGGTCATTATTTCACTCATCTTTACATCACCTAATTTTCTATTTGAAAGATCAATAGGAGAGATATGTCCCTTAAAAGGTTGACCAGTAGCTTCTGTCACATGATTTGTTGCTACTCTTCGTTCTCTAAAGCGTCCATCTGCTTTGATGGCTAATAATAACTCTCTAAGTGTATACTCTTCGATCGGCTTGATTAATTTCATGTCTGTATAAGGTTCGTTTTTACAATATAGCATTTATAAAATAAAAAAACACCCGCTTTTCCCATTCGAAGATAGGCGCGTGGTGATTTTGGTCAATCATTGATAACCATGGCCGCCCTTTGATAGGCGATTTCGAGACTACCAAAGCTAACATTCTTGCATAGGAAATCAATAATCGCATCTAGACGCTGTTGCGCTTTGATATCATTACCCAGTTTATCAATAAAAAGCTTCAGATTACCTTCAGCGGCCCCACTGTACTCAAGGAACCAGTGCTCGGTGAATCTACCAGCTGAGTCTCTTTGACTTCTCATCTGTTCGAAACCAAAATCCTTTAATCTTCTAGCCTGAATCCGATAATTTTCAGGTGAATAGTTATAACCACATAAATTAGAAATAATAATTTGTGGATGGGGGTGTTTAGAGGTATCCACAAGAGTCTCCTCGAACCTCGTCTCGATGTTTTTGCCCTCTATTTTAGACCAGAATGGTAACATCTCCTCATCATCAATTGGATCGGGGAGAGGCTTGTATTTTGGAATAGATTGGATCCTACCGTCTTCATTGGCCATGATCCAGCTACAGTTACCTATTGCGGATTCGAACATTTCGATTTCTCCGCCTTGTAACCCGGAGATCATTATAGTCAGTTCTTCACCGTTACGTCTATCTTGGGCGGATATATATGATCTTGACATGTTGTTGCTGTATTAAGTGTGCTTTTGGAAGGCTACTGGCACTATGCGAGAAGTTCCGATTTTAGAATACAACTTAATGATGTTTGTGTCAATAAAAAAACACCCTTTTACAGGTGCTTTTTTATGATCGATATCTAGTTCAACTTCAATATCATTCTTTGTTTTTCTGGTTCAAATATACTGATCTTAAATGAGTATGTTTTACCAATCTCAACTTTTTCTTTCATAGTCTTGTCATCACCGAATTCTGATATATGTACAAGTCCTGAAACACCTTCTTCTATAGAAGCTAAAGCCCCATGTTTGTTGTATTTTATTATTATACCTGTAACTACATCATCTTTTTTGTATTTATGAGCAGCTTCTGTCCATGGATTTTCTTTTCTAGCTTTAAGTGATAGGGAAACTTTACCGTCCTTAAAGTCTATGATTCTAGCTTTAACTATTTCTCCAACTTTAAACATAGTTCTTGGATCGTCGATTAGACCCCAGTCAAGTTCTGAAATATGGGCTAATCCTTCAAGTTCATCATTGATTTTTATAAATATTCCAAAGTCCACTGTTCCTGTAATAACACCATCTACATCATCTCCGACTGAGTATTTAGCACTCATCTCGGCCATCTTGGCTGCATTGCCTTTACTTTGTCCACTATTACTGTTTGTATTGTTAGCATCAAAGTCTTTTTCTGAGAAAATAAGTTTATTTTCTTTTGCATCAGCTGTGATGATATATACTGATATTTTTTTACCTATAAGTTTTTTAAGCTCATCTTGTATCTTATCTTTATTACCATCTTCTACTTTAGGATAATTCTCTGACTTCAATTGTGAAGCAGGTAAGAATCCTTGTATACCTTGCCAACTCATCATAAGTCCACCTTTGTTTGCATCCTGTACAGGAAGATCAAAATGTGTTTTTTCAAGTACTGCTTGTTCAGCATCTTTCCATAACAATGCTTGTCTTGCTTCTTTAAGAGATAGTTCTATATAACCATCTTTTTCATCGAAACCACAGATCTTAGCTGTTATAAGATCTCCTTGATTAACTTTTCTGATGATATCACGAGCTATGATAAATTCTTTACCATATATAACTCCGGTACCAAAAGGTGATAAGTCTACGAATAATCTACTTTTATATAAAGTTATAACTTTTCCTTCTATATCATCACCAATACTTGGTGGATTGATAATGTCTTTAAAATTTTCTTCTAATGTTGTCATGTTGTATTTAATAATCTTAATTGGTCTCATTCTCGGCCAATAGTCTCTGTATCGAATGAGGATTACAATTAAAAAAGTTGTTTTTAATTAATTTTTATTTTACGTGAACCACTTTCTTAACACTAACTGTATTATCTACGTTAATCTTTCTTTTTGAGCCAAAAGTTACTATACCTGGTTTTGTGGCAAAAAGAGTATGATCCTTACCCATAGATACGTTTGTACCTGGTAAAATCTTACTTCCTCTTTGTCTCACTATAATAGCTCCTGAAGATGCTTTTTCGCCTCCATAAAGTTTAACTCCAAGATATTTTGGGTTAGAATCCGTTAAGTTCTTAGATGATCCAGCGGCTTTTTTTGTTGCCATATTTTATATTTATTTTAGGTTTGCTTAATAATTTCTTTGGAATAATTTTATATTATCTATGATAAAGATAATAGCATGAGTATACACGACATAATCGAAAAAATCAATACAGATAAGAGGGAAATAGGCTTTTCTAGATGGAAGTCTAGGGTTGTACTTTTTCTGTGTTTGGGACTGTTTTTGGTCCAGGTAGGGGTGGGGGTTTGGGTGTTGATGTTGTTTGGATGAATATAAAACAAAAAACCCACCGAGGTGAGTAGTTTGTTTCTGGGAGGACGGAAGACCCCTCCATTGCCACGCAGGCCAGCGGAGCTCCGACTTTCCGCTTTTCAGTATGTTTATTATATAACAAGGGGTATGTCTGATGCAAGTCATTGACATAATCATTTTTATGATATATGATTGTGAACGTCGAACTTAAAAAACAAATAAAACATGATCGAATTCTTGAAACTGATACCAATGGAGTTTATTGTGCCTACTATGGCGGCCATATTGGGCTTTATTAAATCTATACGCTTTGTTCACGAAGGCGAGCTGGGTGTTAGATTGAGATTTGGCAAAGTCTGGCGGGATAAAAACAATGTCCCGATAATCATTCACCCAGGCTTTGTCTTTCTTATACCATTTGTTGATACATTGAAAAGACATCACGTCAGACAGCAAACGATGCGTCTCGATGATCAGAGAATCGTCATCAAAGATGGGCTGATTTTCGTGTGTGAGGCGGTCATTCTCTATAGGGTTACAGATATATATAAAGCGATGTTTGAAATCGATGACGTCGATGACTCTATCGAAGATATTGGGATGAAATGCCTGAGGAATGTACTCCAATCGTGTACTCACGGTGATTTAAGTGATTTTGATAAAATATCATCCAGTCTTGTGGACTCGATACGGGTACACACTTCTAACTGGGGTATTGAGATTATCGAATTCGGACTCACCAGTTCTGCTCCTACTCCAGAATCAGCAAATCTTCTAAATGCCAGTATTGGCGTCGAGTTGAAACTACTGGCCCTAGAAGAAGCTTGTGAACGTAGAAAAATTAATTTCAAAGAGTTGGATCCACTGCTGGCTGCAGTATTGGTAGGAATGCCTCTGGTTGCATCAGTAACCAGTAAGAATGGTCCAACAGAATTGACAGCTACACCTCCTTCGAAAGATACTGATAAGGGAGGTGTCGATCGTAAGTAATAGCACGTATTGATTCCGATCGGGTACCATTGAACATGGTATCCGTTTTTTTTATATAAAACAAAAAACCCACCGAGGTGAGTAGATGCAAGTTTAATAAAAAAAGAACCCGGACATGCATCGGGGTTCAATCACGTATTATTTATAACAGCCTCGTGAAGGCTGGTTGCTGCTATTTGCAGCACAACACGGGATGGGGAAGGCCCCTTTTTTCGGCGTCTCTGTTAAACCGTTTGAACTGCACCCCGTCCCAGAATGCAACCCTATTTTTGTCTTTTGGATTGTCGCTGAAGACCCCGAAGAGTCCTAGCGGTTTTCCTTGTTCTTTTACGAAGGACAAGCATTCGTGAGTAAGGATTTCGTCCCCCCCTCTCACGTCTGCTGGGGTGTGCCCGGCAGCTCGGAGGGATTCGATTACGTCGTTGTAGTTGAATACTTGTTTCGGGTCTTTTTGGGCAAAGTTCACCAGGTAATAATCTTTTCCCGCGAGGGTGAAAAGGGTGGTTTGTGGAATCGTTGTCATTTTTGGAGTGTTCATAGTTGTGGTGGTCTGGGGTTAATAAAGGCTACTTTTGCCTGATGTATATATTATATCATGTAGAGTTATAAAGTCAAGTGAGTATAAAAAGGGGATATATGTATAACTTGTCACAAAACCCTATAAAATATAGCTTTTATGTCAATATCTTTGACAACCCCTATAAACCCTGTCTTTATATACCTATATTTGACAAGGCTTGATTAATATCATATAACTTGCTTTTTGGGTTAAACTATGATAATATGGTATATGCCACTGTAAGAGTGGATTTTAAATTGTGCAACATATACTTTACTTTAGAGGGCTTTATTCTTCAGAGTTATAGTCTTACATAACAATCTGGTTGGGGCCATACAGACGTAGGTAGGTAAAATATATAGATTACAAGTTAAGAAACGCTTATTTTACAAATAACAACAATAGGTTTTGTATCGCTGATATCTGGAGCGTTTATTAATACTTCCGATATTGATACAAAACTTGATCAAAACAATATTATTTCTACAAGTACAGAGATAGTTAGCACCTCAACAATTAAGACACAGAACATAGAATCAAAAGTCAAAGCCTATTTCTCTGATGCACCTATAATGCAAAAAATTGCTTATTGTGAATCAAGAAACAGACAATTTGCTCAAGATGGTTCTGTATTTAGAGGTGTGGTAAATGCTAAGGATGTTGGTATTTTTCAAATCAATGAAAGATATCACTTATCTGACTCAAAAAAAATGGGTATAAGTATACACACCGTAGATGGAAACCTGGAGTATGCAAGACACTTATACGAGAGTCAAGGTACACAGCCATGGTCTGCATCTCGTCCTTGTTGGGGTTCTTATGAAAAGCTTGCTTATAATAAATAATATTACAAGAGACATCACTTCGGTGGTGTTTTTTGGTGTCTGTAATTACTAAATATTTTTTAAAATTACGTCTTTCTTTCCTTGAAAGATCTAATTTTAAAAAATATTTATAAAAAAAACGACCCGGGCTATGCAAATAGCCCAGGTGTTGGGTGTGATTTTTTCTATAGAGAGGTTTTCTTCCCCTTGGAGGTTGGTTTAGGCCTCCTTTGCCTTTCTCTTGCGTCTGCTGGCGACCTCGAGGTCGTCGATGGTCAGTTCCTCAACCGGGGTCTGAACGACGTGGAGTGCGGTGGTTTTGCCATCAGTGGTCCATTGCTGAGCAGCTTTGATCGGTTTGGCGATTTTCATCGCCTTGGCGAAGGGACTGTTCTCTGGTTCATACTCATCCTTCACGGTGGCGGCACGGAACTGTGCTTGGAACTCGCGACGGAAACCGTCAGAGAGTTCCCAGACCTCCTTCATCTCCCGAGTGACCCGAATCGGTTCCTGGGAGACGTTCCACTTGAGTTCACCTCGGTCCGTTTCAGGGTTATACATGTTTGCGATGTGGATGTGGGTGTCGTGGCCGATACACAGATACAGCACCGTTCCGAGCTTGAGGACGAGGAGGCTGTCCTGTTTCTTCAAAATGTGTTTAACCTCTCCGCAAGAGAGATCCCGGTCTTCAAACCGGAGCATTTCGAAGTAACATTCGCTGCCGATGTCAAACAGGTCGTCGAGGTCGAGGACAATGTCCCCAGCATCGCGTTTCCCATAGACATTCAGGCGAATGAATTCGCCCAGGTTCCTGGCGGTGTTCTTCTCGCAATGGAGGTGGCCGTTGAATTCGGCCCGACCCCCGCGGCGTCCCGTAACGATGGTCCAGCTTTTGAGGCTGAAATTCTTGGGGACGAAGACATACCCTTGCTCTTCATTGTTGGTGCCGGTGTTACTGTCGTTGTTGCTGGTATTGTTCATATACGTTCTTTCTATCTAACTGTGTTTGTTGGTATACTCTCTAACTAAGTCAGCCCTTTGTGAACCACGTGGTTCTATATCTATATTCAAAGGACTACTCATATATAATACTATAGTTTAGATATAAAGTCAAGCGCCACTAAAACCCTTTAAAATCAGTCTCATTTTTACCTTCCACCAAGATTCTTTCTATCTTTTCCTTACTCATTTTCTTAATTTTAACCCTCTTTTTGTCCTCATTTATATAGAACACTTCAGGCCATATCTTATGAGCTTGATACTTAAGATATATATCTTCCAAACTATCTTTACCTGGAAAAACCTCACTATCAGCTTTATTGATCATTTTTGTATAAGTGGCCTTTTTATGATCTTGTTCCTTGTAAATTATTTCCTGATCCTCATATTTTCTCAAAGTTTCCATAAGAAGATCGGCACTTTCTTTAGCCAATATCTCCGCTAACTCAAGAGTAGAGCAAGGCCATATGTTTTCATCAACACTGACTTCTCTCTG
>CAIZLB010000018.1 GCA_903933735.1 uncultured bacterium
ACAAGAATTAACTCGAATCTTTACCTCAATATCCAAATGGAAACAAATGGAGATAATAGAATTATCAATACAAATAGATCATATCCACTTAGTAATATTATCATCACCTAAATACTCACCCTCATATATCATTCAGATAATCAAAGGTAAGTCATCAAGTTGGCTAAAGAAGAAAATCCGTCATAATCCAAAACTCTACGAAAAGGGATCCCTATGGGCCAGAGGATACTTTGTCTCCACTATCGGAATAGATGAACTCATAATCAGAAGATATGTTCAGCATCAACACAAACATAATCAATTGGATCAACCTACATTATTCCCATTAACATAACAATACTCAAAACATCACAGTAACAATGCCTACGTAGTGGGCATGTTTAAAAGCCACCAGTCCTCAGACTGGTGGCTCGTTACTATGTTATATAAAAGACTTGAATATATTCTAGATATTGTAATTATGTTAATATACTAACATGAACGACAATCTATTCTACGTAACCCAAAAAGCTCTTATTAAAAAAGATGGAAAGATCCTGATCTTGTTAAAGAAAAATGGTAATGTAGATTTCCCTGGCGGAAAAATACAGGAAGATGATATGAGTATTACTGATTCTCTAAAAAGAGAAACTGAAGAAGAGACCGGTTTAAAAATAAAAGTAAACAAACCATTTCACACTTGGCATTTTACATTACCTCAAAGTCATAAAAACTCCGGTAGAAAGGTTTTTGTGATCGGTTATGAATGTGATTATGTTGACGGTGATATCACTCTTAGTAACGAACATGGGGAATATAAGTGGGTAGATAAAACAAACTATCAAAGTCTTGATGATGGCACTGTTTGGTATAATGCCCTGAAAGAATATTTCAATCTCCACTAAAAATAAGTTATAATACACAACATGAACGCCTTTACCGAAATAAGTATGATTCTAATAATCACTACTGTTATTTCATTAATAATAAAATTATTAAGACAACCACTAGTTATCGGTTATATTATAAGTGGTGTCGTTGTTGGTCCTTATGTTTTGAACATTTTGAGTTCAACCGAGCAAGTAGAATTATTTTCTAAGATAGGTATTTGTATACTTCTCTTCATAGTTGGTATTGGCTTAAACCCTCTTATTATAAAAGAGTTT
Source organism: uncultured bacterium (assembly GCA_903933735.1). Lineage (GTDB taxonomy): Bacteria > Patescibacteriota > Minisyncoccia > Phycocordibacterales > CAIZLB01 > CAIZLB01. The sequence goes on from CAIZLB010000018.1 coordinate 1,146, forward strand.
GGTAAAGTTTCTTTTTTTGCAGGATTGGGGCAAATTGTTTTCACCGCTCTCATCAGTTTTTTTATGGTCCAGTTTTTAGGTTTCGATAATACAAGCTCTATCTTTATTGCTGTAGCCTTAACTTTCAGTAGTACCATTATCGTCTTAAAACTCTTAACAGATAAAGGGGATGTGAATAAACTTTATGGAAAGATATCTATAGGAATACTTTTGGTCCAGGATATTGTGGCAACACTTATACTTTTAGTATTATCAACATTTGCCAATGCAAACGATTTAGGTTTAACAGAAGTATTGTCAGGTCTCGTATTTAAAGCGGCGCTCATCGGACTCATACTGATAATCTTTTCAAGATATGTATTACCTCGCATAGGCGCCTGGTTTGCTTCTTCTCAAGAACTGTTGTTTATATCATCATTATCTTGGGGATTAAGTGTGGCTGCTTTATTTGCCTTTCTAGGCTTCTCCATAGAGATAGGGGCTTTGATTGCTGGTGTAGCCTTATCGATGTCACCTTTCTCTTATGAAGTTGCATCAAGGATGAAACCGATCAGAGATTTCTTTGTAACCATGTTCTTTATTCTCTTAGGTTCTCATCTTATATTAAGTGATATATCAACACTCATATATCCAGCCATCATTTTGTCTTTATTTGTTCTAATAACAAAACCCCTGATGGTTTTAATAGTGATGAATATATTAGGCTATAAGAAAAAAGTAGGATTTATGGCCGGTATGGCTTTAGCTCAGATCAGTGAATTTTCATTGATATTGGCAACTTTATCTTTCTCATATGGATATATAACACAAGAAGTTGTATCACTTATAACGTTGGTTGGAATCATAACTATAACAGGGTCAAGTTATTTAATAATTTATACTGACAAGATTTATGAGAAAACAAAAAGACTATTAACATTTTTTGAGGTATTTAGATTTGGTAAAAAAAATACAGGTGACCACTGCGATGAAGATTATGAATCAGTATTGTTTGGTTATGATAGGGTTGGATCTTATTTTACCAATGCTATGGAGAAACTCGGAACCAGATACTTGGTGGTTGATTTTAATCCACAGTCTATAAAAAAATTACAAGAAAAAAATATCAACAGCCGTTTTGGAGATGCTGAAGATATAGAGTTTTTGGAAGAATTGAATCTATCAAAAATGAAATTGATAATCTCAAGTATTCCTGAATATGATGTAAATATGACCATACTTAGATATTACAGAAAGATTAATCCTGACGGTATAATAATCCTATTGTCACATGATACAACACAGGCTAAGAATCTATATGATGCCGGAGCCTCATATGTGGTCGTACCTCATAATCTAGGAGCGCATCATGCAGCTAAGATGATATCAAGTTATGGTTTCGATATAGAACAATTTGAAGTGGCGAGGAATAAGCATATAAGTAAGATGGTGGAGCTCTAAACGTGGTATAATAATAATTATCAATTAATTAACCAAAAACAAACAATATGTTAGTAACAATAGCCTGGATTTTAGTAATTCTCTGGCTTCTAGGGTTTGTAGGATTTCACGTATTAGGTCGGTTTATACATATACTTTTAGTCATTGCAATTATTATGTTTTTACTTCGAGTGATACAAGGTAAAAAATTATAGAAAGAAAACTCAAATAAAAAAATATGTATTCAAAGAAAGAATACATGTTTTTATTTTCACTTTAAGGACATAGATTGTTTTTTGTTTGTTCGGGGGTTATCATGATTATATGAAAATAAATAAACAAAAAGGTGGTGTAACTTTAATATTATTGATAATCTCAATATTGGTTATTATAGGTTTTGTTATTTATATATTAGAACAAGATAAAACCATTGGTCCTGGCGGGGTTGAACCTGAACATGGTTCCATATCCTTTTCAACAACTAGTGCCAAAAAGGATATTAAACAAGGTAATGTGTATGGTATTATTTCTGAGAATGCTACAGGTATTATAAAATCTGTATATACTAAAAATAATAAAAATTATATGGACATAGATTATGTTGAACTTATAAAATGTGAATCTGAGTCAAGTTGTCCGAATGGTAATACAAGAATAAGCAATATCAACCCAAGAGTTAGAACTTTCGAAATACCATGGGATGTAAATATCACCATACAAGATAAAAGTAATCTCGATTTGATAAATTTTAAGAAAATATTTTCTAATGATAATGATTATAGGAAGTTTGGTTTGTGGAATGTTCTGATTCAAAATGATTTGGTTGTTAATGTTACAGAAAATTTCCGTCCATAGAAAGCTCAAATAAAAAATATGTATTCAAAGAAAGAATACATATTTTTTATTTTTACTTTAAAAGATAGCTTATCCAAGTATTTGCTTCACAAATCTTTCGAACATTGGTCCGTCATTCTGAGCCATATCAGCCATGATCTTTCTGTCAACTTCAATCTCTTTCTTTTTCAATATGCCGATGAATTTACTATAAGTAGTTCCATAAGGACGAAGACCTGCATTTATCTTAACATTCCACAATCTTCTGAAGTCACCTTTTTTGTCTCTTCTGTGAGCAAAGGCAGTATTTAGTGAGTGAACTATCTGTTCATATGCTAATTTCTCTTTGTTCTTTCTTGGACCTCTGAAACCTTTGGCCATTTTAAGAACATTTCTTCTTGTTTTTGCGGCGTGAACACCTTTTTTAACGCGTACCATATATTTGTATTATTTATTATTTAGATTATTAGTAATTGGGATTTATGCAAGATTAACCAAGAAACGTCTTTTGTCCTTGTTTGACATATGAAAATCAACCATTCTCTTTTTGGCTATTTTTGTTCGACCTGATTCTTTAGAGTTGAAGTGGTTTTGACCTGTAACTCTTGCTTTTATTTTTCCATTTTTACTAACCTTTAAACGTTTAGCAAATGATTTATTTGATGAACTTGGCGAATTAGAATTAGAACGTCGATTA